>JAVWLC010000092.1:0-7290 GCA_036638175.1 Raoultibacter sp.
ACCCCGCTTTTTTTTCTGCCTCTTTTTGGACGCGGAAGCCGAAGAGCCAGTGCTTGAACTCTTCGCTGTTTTGACACTCTTGCGCTTTACTGACTGCTTCGCTGACACGGTTTCCTATCGCCTAAAAGCTACGATTTCTCGATAACGGTTACGCCACCCATATAAGGAACCAGCACGTCAGGCACCTTAATGGAGCCATCGGCCTGCTGGTAGTTTTCAATGATTGCCGCCATCGTACGCCCAACCGCAAGACCCGAACCATTGAGCGTATGGACAAAGCGCGTTCCCTTAAAGGTATCTGGGTCACGATACTTGATGTTCGCACGACGAGCTTGAAAATCCGTACAATTCGAACAAGATGAGATTTCCTTGTAATCGTTGTACGAAGGAAGCCAGACTTCAAGATCGTATGTCTTTGCAGCAGAAAACCCGATGTCACCCGTGCAAAGCGAAATAACGCGATACGGCAGACCAAGCAGTTGCAAGATGTTCTCAGCATCCGCCACCATCATCTCAAGATCATCGTAGCTTTCTTCAGGTTTAGCGAACTTAACCATTTCAACCTTGTCGAACTGATGCACGCGAATGAGCCCCCGTGTGTCACGCCCCGCACTGCCCGCTTCTTCGCGGAAGCACGGCGTGTAAGCGCAATAGCGAAGCGGAAGATCACTTGCCTCAAGCACTTCACCCGAATGGATGTTGGTGAGCTGCACCTCTGCTGTCGGGATGAGATAGAGTCCTTCGGATGTCTTAAACAGGTCCTCTTCAAACTTTGGAAGCTGACCCGTGCCCGTAAGAGTCTCAGTGTTTGCCATAGCAGGACACCACCACTCTTTGTAGCCACGGCCCGAATGCGTGTCAGCCATAAAGTTGATGATGGAACGCTCAAGCCGCGCACCCAAACCACCGAGCAAAATGAAACGACTCTTGGCGAGCTTCACCGCTCGTTCGAAGTCAATAATTCCCAGTTCAGTGCCCAAATCCCAGTGAGGCTTAAAATTGAAATCAAACGCAGGAGGTGTACCCCAACGGCGAATTTCAGGGTTATCGTTTTCGTCAGCACCGATAGGCGTTGAATCAGCAGGCAAGTTCGGTGTAGAGAGCAGCAGATTGTTCAGCACGCTCTCAGCTTCTTCACGCTCCGCGGCAAACGCGGCAATTTTTTCATTGATAGTGCGGACCTGCTCTTTTGCAACCTCGGCTTCATCTTTTTTGCCTGCAGCCATCATCTGACCGATGGCTTTCGAGGCGGTATTGCGCTCGGCCTGCAACGACTCTTCAGCAGCAATGGCAGCGCGGCGTGCCTCATCATGCTTTGAGAAAAGCTCGGCATCCCATGAAGCATTGCGATTCTTCATCGCGGCGGCTACTACTTCTTGGTTATCACGAACAAATCGAATGTCTAGCATACGACGGCACTCCTTCGGTCTCTATTGATTTTTCCAGTATAGCGCAGACGAAAACGAGGGTGTGTGCGTTTTCCTTGACGAACGCATTGCAGCGATGCGCGGTGCGCAAGCACAAGCCAACGCTATCCACATCTACGCCTGCGAATTGTTCCCCTTTTTCGCAATCTCTTCAGCGACGGTTGCTAACACTTGGGCCATGTCGATTGGCTTGGAGAGGTGGGCATCCATACCGCACCTGAGCGATGTCTCAACATCTTCCATAAAGGCGTTCGCTGACATAGCGATGATTGGAATAGCTTCAGCATCCGAGCGATCAAGTGCACGAATGCTGCGAGCCGCTTCGCATCCGTTCATGATTGGCATCTGGATGTCCATCAAGATGAGATCGTAATATCCAGGCTCGGATTCATCGAACATTTTGCATGCTTGTTCGCCATTTTCGGCCCACTCGACCTGCAAACCAGCATCAATCAGCAGCTCTTTTGCAATTTCTGCATTGAGATCGTTATCCTCGGCAAGCAGTACGCGAACGCCCGTTAAATCGACCGCTTTCCATCCGCCTTTTCCGTCGGGCGTAGCCGGAAGTTTCGATGCGGGGGCATCAGCCACCAGCAAGCTCTCCTCGTCTTCCGAAGCACGCATAAGATCAAGCGAAACCGTGAACACGGTGCCCTCATCAACTGCACTTTGCACATGGATATCGCCGTTGAGCATTGTCACAATATTCTTTACGATAGGCATGCCAAGACCGGTCCCCTGAACCGATGAGCGGCCTTCCATATGAAATGGCTCAAAAAGGTGCTCAAGATATTCTTCGGTCATTCCAATGCCGTTATCCGCAATCGTAAAGGTGAGATGCACGTAGCGCTGCACATTGCTTGGCTTTTTTGAAATCTCAAAAAAGATATGGCCACCTTCAGGTGTGTATTTCGTCGCATTGGTAAGAAGGTTAATGAGCATTTGGCGCAGACGCATTTGATCGCCCACCAAAGCATCGGAGTCAATTCCAGACCACTTGACTTCAACCGTTTGGTTTTTGTTTTCGCACAGACTTTTGATACCAACGAACACACGATCAATCACGTCAGACAAGCTGAACACCTCGCTGGCAAGTATCATTTTCCCACTCTCGATTTTTGAGATGTCGAGCACATCATTGATGATGTTGAGCAGGTGCTCTGATGCCGAATCTATTTTGTCGAGGTTGTCGCGCACCTTTTCATCGTTTCCGAGATTCTTGCGTGCGATCTGCGCCATACCAATAATGGCGTTCATCGGCGTCCTAATTTCGTGACTCATATTTGATAAGAAATCAGACTTTGCTTTATTGGCCGTTTCAGCAGCCACCATTGCATCCGACATCGAAAGCTGGAGCACTTTTTCATCCGTTACATCACGGAATACTATAAGGAGCTGACGTTTGCCTTCATACTCAAAAGGTACCACCGAATAAAATGCCCAGTTTGGCCTGTGACTCCAACGATCCTTGAAAGAAAATTCTCCCTGCTCTAAGAACTTGATATCGCCACTCCTGATTCGATCAAGCAGGACGCGACCTTCACTGGAAAGATCAATTTTATCGGCAACTTCGCCTTTGCTCATGAGGTCCTTCATGGGAAAGCCAATGATTTCACTTGCCTTCGCAACAATAGGCGTAACCACCGCATCATCAGGCGAATACATGTTGACCGCCATATCAAGGCTATCCGAAAGAGCGCCATACAAGCGCGTCTTCATTTCGACATTCTTTTCTACCATGCGTTTGCGATAGAACAAATACGATATAACCAGAGCGCCAATAATGGAGGTCAGCAACAAGGCAAATACCAGCTGGAATGCCGTCATAACCGCGCTTATCTCAGCGCGGACGTTTTCAACGGAAATAATATTACAGACATACCAAGCCCCATCCTTTACCGGAGCTATGCACACGTAGCTAGCCTGCTTATCAACATAGCTTGTAAAAAGTTCGCTTCGTCCGTCAGATACCGCTCGTTGCAATTGGGCTATGTTACTTTTTTCTTGAGCGAACTGATCATCTTGTAGAAGCATATTTTCGGGAACATCAACTTGTTGAGATTTGTATAAAAAGTCGTAAACATTTGTGCCTACTTCAATAGGCACTTCAGTCGGATCAGCGGGGGGAACAATAGTCTCTTCCGTCTCTGCATCAAACAAGATGAAGTAACCGCGACCGTCAAACATATCAAGATTGCACGCCATAGCAAACATACTGGTGGGAACTTCAACATAGAGAGCACCAATTTGAACATCGTCAACGTAAAGTGGCTTCTGTGCAAGGCGAACGCACTGGCCATCTGCAATTTCGTACGTATCAGAATAGGATACGGTAGCTTTTGAAATTGCTGTTTCGGACACTTGGAGATCGCTAATAGCAAACGGACTCCCGTCAGAATAACTACCCAGCCCATCCATGCGAGCAAAAGCAACCGTTGCAAAGTCAAACTTTTCTTTGAGCGCCAGAAGTGCGGGCTCAACACGGTTAGGATCATCGCTTTCAACAACAAAAGAACCCAGAGCGTCTTCGCAGTTTTCTATACGATCACTTACGTTGCTTGCCGCTTGCTCCGTAAACGTTAATACTTGCTGTTCAGCCGATTGGCGAAGCCGATCTTCAATGTAGGTAAAGAGCTCAACGGATGCCACTAAGACCACAACCACGGTCATCACTGAGATAGCAACAAACATGATTTGGTTCTTATGTGCTCTGAGGGTGCGAAGGCGCGCCAAACCAGCTCCCATCTTCATTGCGTATATCCGACCTATCCAAGGATTTATGGTGTCGCGCGATTCCCGTCCTTGCTCGGGCATAGTATACTCTACTAAAATACTCATTTACGTTAGTGGGCTCGACCGATGACGTTTTGTTGATCAGCCCTCATACACTTTGGAAAGGCTCTCATGGATTTCGGCGAACTTTATCATTTCCTCTTCGAGACTATTCCTGGCATTGGAATGCTCGTTGGAATTGGCCTCGTATTGAGTATCATCGCAAGCGTCATCATGGAACGCCGCACGCGAAAGCGTTTTTCAAACCATGAGGCCGGCGAAGATGACTGGTCATTCTTCGATGATGACGACGAAGATGCTGACGAAGCCGAGAACAAAAGCAACTCCAAGTAACCTTTATATAACGTAGTAAATTCGCCCGCCTTCGGGCGAATTGTTATTGCTAGGCTTACTTCCATCTAAAACGAAAAGAAAGTGAACACGCATGGAAAGCTCCAACCTACATCTTTATCAGCGCAAAGGCGAATACATCCCCCGTGTAGCAGCAGTTCACGATTTGTGTGGCTATGGAAAATGCTCTTTGGGCGTAGCAATTCCCGTACTCTCCGCAGCAGGCTGCGATGTTTGCCCTGTTCCGACTGGTCTTTTCTCTTCGCATACCGCTTTCCCTGGTTGGTACATGCATGACACCACCGATATGCTGTCTGATTACCTCGCTGCTTGGAAGCATATTGGCGTCGAAATCGATGCCGTGTATTCAGGTTTTCTTGGTGCCCCCGAACAAGTTGATCGCATCCGCGATCTATACGCTATGTATCCTAATGCTTTGCGCGTGGTCGATCCCGTTATGGCTGATCACGGTAAAGTTTATCCCACGTACACCCCCGAGCTTTGCGCGGCAATGGCCGAGCTTGCCTGCGGAGCCGACATCCTTACTCCAAACCTCACCGAGGCAGCTATCATTCTTGAACAGGAATGGACCGGAACCGATATTGACGATGACACCGCAAAACGGCTCATCGATGGCCTTTTGGAAAAGGGCGCGAAAAACGTTGTGCTCAAAGGCATTCAACGTGAAGGTGAAACGTGCATTCGCAACTTTGTTGCTGGTCAAGATTGTGAGATGTTTGAGGCCAAGAACGAGTACCTGCCTTACATGTTGCATGGCACAGGCGATCTGTATTGCTCTTGCTTGCTTGCGGCAGTTATGGCCGGACGCAGCCTGCAAGAAGCCGTCATCTTCGCGGGCGATTTTGTCCACGACGCCATGATCGTATCGAGCAAGCAACCTGACTTTAAAGAGCGCGGCGTCAGCTTCGAACTGATCATCGGCAAGATTGCCGAACTGCTCAAGTAAGCCGTGCGTGTAACGTTATTTGCTAACTTATTCCCCATCCTCGTCTTCGTCTTCGCGGATGGGAACGCCGAATGCGCACGCAACGGTTACAACAACGCCAGCGCCAATTGTGGGAAGCAGCAGCATCAAATCGGGAATCCATGATGTTTGTCCCGATGTAAACCAAGTACCCAAACACAGTGCCGCCACCATGAGTCCACACGATCCCACAACACCAATACCCGCGAATAACCGCGTTTGTCGCAAGCAGCATAAACTCGTAAGGACCGCCCCGCCAACCCAGCTCAAAGCAACGCACCACGTTATCGGCTGCTGCAGCATAATCAACATGTTATGTTGCACATCAAGTGCGGTGATATCCCAAAACGCCAGAGCATTCCAGCCCATGAGACTATTTGAGCCAAATCCCGCTAAGACGAGGGATACAAAAAATGCGAAGGGTGCCGTTATAAGTGATTCCTTGATTGAAAGGAAAAAGCCAGAAGCTAAGGGTGTAATCTGATTAAATCCAAACGACCCAAAAAGCACGGGTGAAAGCGCTACGTTCGGCTGCAAATCGCCTTTGCGTCCAACGAAAAACCACCAAGCAGCAGAGCTTACGAGCAAAAGAATTCCCACGATAAACGCCTCATGAAAGAAAAGCGCAACAACCAATGATGCCAAACCAAGCAATGCGCCCAAATGTGGCTTCAAAACAGCCGCCAGCACAAACAACGCAAAAAGCCCCCAGAACAATGGGCTTGTCCAGCCCCCCACAACAGAGATATTCGTAAGCGAAACAAATCCAAGCAAAGCAACGCTGAGCGCCGCCCAAACACGAACCGACACAGCTTGTAGTCGCCCTGTTCCAATGCGGTCAAACAGTCTGATGCGCTCAACGACTTCTTCCTTTTCTTCAAAGTCCTCGCGCGCTTGACCAACCAACATGGCAAGCTCTTTATGCCCGCGAACCGAATTGCCGAAAAATCGCCCCATCTCTTCAGAGAAATCTTCGACGTTGTCGTAGCGCTCTTCGCGATCGGGATCAAGGGCGTAAAACAGCACATCATCAGCTGCTGGATCAAGACCCTCCCAACACAGTGAGGGCAGAACAAGCTCTGCATCCTCGATTGCTTTTTCAGCACGGGCCAGATCAGGGGCAAGAAACGGATTGGTCCCCGTAATCATTTCATAGGTCAAGCTCGCCAAGGCCCATTCATCACAGCGAGCATCAAGATTCTCTTGGCGCATCTGCTCAAGCGGCATATAGCCAATCGTACCGCCACCTGCTGTGCCAAATCCCGCCGCGTCCGAAAGCGTCGCAAGACCAAAGTCAGTCACCTTCACCTGGCCTTGACGATTGATGAGTACGTTATCAGGCTTGATATCAAGGTGAAGCACTTGATTGTCATGCGCCATTTCCAACGCATGAGCAACCGACGAAAAAATAGCTGCTACCGCATCAAGCGACAAGCTATCGCCATATTGCTGCAACAAGCCACTGAGCGTAACGCCGTCAACGTATTCCATGATGAGATAGGCAACATTGCCTCGAATCTCAAAGTCGTAGACGCCCACAATATTGGGGTCTGAAAGCATAGCCGCAGTTCGGGCTTCATCAAGTCCAGGAAGATTTTCGAGAGACACCGGTGGCAAATCGCTACTATCGTCGTAACCGTAAACCGCCCGAGCTTCAACCTGAGCTGCGCGGTACGCTTGACTTTCATCAAGCTGAATACACTTGATAGCCACGCGGCGTTGAATGCGCGTATCCCAGGCGACTTGGACCGTAGC
>JAVWLC010000092.1:7300-8481 GCA_036638175.1 Raoultibacter sp.
AACCCGCTTCGGATATCGGTCGGTATCGGTTTAATATGAGCTGTTCGTTCGCCATGTGCCTTCCGTGGTACGGTTGTTTTGAGTTCAGAAAGCGTGCGGTTTATTGGTGCAACGCGTCTATGATACCGCATTCAAAAACGTCGTGCATGAATAACCAGGAGAACCCGTTCATCACACCGTTAAGCTGAAGGACCCTCGTTGAACACGAGACCCTCAAATTCTTCTACAGGAACAGGGCGAGAATACAAATAACCCTGAATCATGCTGCAGTCAGTTTTGCGAAGGAATTCAGCTTGCTCGCGCGTCTCAATCCCCTCAGCAACTGTTTCCATCCCAAGCGTTTTCGCCAGCTCAATAACCGCAGTCACAATACAGCGCTCGCGCTCATCGCTCATGTATTCTGATGAGAAGAACGCTTTATCGAGCTTGAGTATATCGACATTAATCCCTTTAAGCACGTTGAGAGATGAATAGCCACTCCCAAAATCATCCATAGAACAACGATATCCGTGACGACGGATGCTATTGACGATGTCCCCAAAAAGTTCGGGACTTTCAAGAATGAGTGTTTCAGTAACCTCAAACTCAAGAAGTTCAGCGGGCACTCCGTAACGATTCCTGATTTCCTCATAGTAATCGAGGAAATTGAGAAGCGTAAAATGGGTGCGAGAGACATTGACTGAAACGGGAATCGGTTTTTTGCCTTCATCAATCCAGCGTTTCAGAATCGAACACACGCATTCAAAAACATATCTATCGAGCTCGACAATGAAGCCATTTTTTTCGAACAACGGGATGAACGAATCTGGTTGCATAAAGCCGTGTTGAGGATGCTGCCACCGAACGAGTGCTTCTGCCCCAACAATTCGATCTCCAGCTAAGTTGTATTTCGGCTGGAAATACACGACGAACTCGCGATTTACTAATGCCGTCTGCATATAATTTTCGAGCTCGGTTTCGCGCGTAAGCTGAATTCGATCACTGTTGTCGTAACAACGACAGAGAGCAAGCCGCGCTTTAGGATTGCCTTTTAGACGGTTGCGAGCAACGTTTGCGCGATCATGAATTTGGATGAGCGGCAATTCTGGCTCAGTAATGGGATACAAACCAGCCATGATCGTCAGTAAAAACCTGTGCTCAAGGCCAAGATTGAATTCGTTGATTTCCCGAGCAATCGCCTC
>JAVWLC010000093.1:0-8448 GCA_036638175.1 Raoultibacter sp.
CCATAAGCCCACTAATCAGGCCAAATACGAGCGCTTGCGGCCAATCCATCAGAACCCCAGGAATAAATGTCATGAGATACCAGATCAGCATCGAGCCCAAGAGACCCGCGAAAAAGCCCTCCCAGCTCTTTTTGGGACTCGTACGTGGCGCGAGTTTATGTTTGCCAAACTTGCGGCCAATAAGATAAGCAAACGTATCATTTGCCCACACGCTCAGGAATATAGCGAGCACAAGAACGCCGCCCCACGGATCGGGAAGAGCCATACGCACAACCACAAGTCCCGAAATCAGAAGTCCCGTGTAAGCCGCGCCAAAAAAACTCACACCCACATCAGGAACGCGAGCGCGCGTCCAAAAAACATACCACGCGATAAGCGCGACCAACAACGCCACGCTAACCAGCAGCGCACCCGTCAGACCAAGAAACCAGACACTCACGGGATACAAAACTGCCGCGATAATACCCAAAAGTTCGTTGGGAAGCTTCGCGTCAGATCGAAGCATATAGTAAAATTCGCCCGCAGCAATGCCTGCTGTTGCCGCCAAAAACACCACCATAGTGATGTCGTTTACTAAAATACAAATGACCGAGATGGCAATATAGACAAATCCAGTCCTGAAGCGAACTTGGATATCGGTTGGATTCTTGAGCTTCTTCGGCGTCTTTTTAAGCGCAAAACCCTTGATGCGCCCAGCTTTCTTATGGGAAGCAGCGTCCGAGCAATCCTCAGGCACGCTCTTTTCAGAGATGCTTTCGCCTCCCCTTGGATCAGCGGAAGACATTTATTTCACCGCCCCGAATCGACGGTCCCTCGCTTGAAAATCAAGAAGAGATCGTAAAAACTCATAGCGGCTAAAATCCGGCCACAGCACTGAGGTGCAATAGATTTCCGTATAAGCGATCTGCCACAAAAGGAAATTGGAAATACGCAGCTCTCCACTGGTCCGAATAAGCAAATCAGGATCGGGAATATGCGCGGTATAGAGATAGTCACCAAACGTATCTTCCGACAACACTGCGGGCTTCTCACCTGCAGCCATGGCTTCGTGCGCTGCTTTCATATACGCATTGATGCCATCAATGATTTCGGCACGACCACCATAGTTAATGGCAACCACAAGCGTCATACCCGTATTTTCTTTTGTCTTTTCCCAGGCTTCATCAAACGCATCGCGTGTTTTTTCGGGCAACACCTCAGTGCGCCCGATAGTCATGACGCGAACATGCTCCTCATGCAGCTCATCAACCTCAGCAAGCATGGTTTGAGCAAAAAGGTCCATAAGGCCCGTGACTTCGTCCTCGGGGCGCTTCCAGTTTTCAGATGAAAACGAATAGATAGTCAGATAGCGCACGCCCAAATCATTTGCTGCTCGAATAGTTTCGCGGACTGAATCGATTCCAGCAGCATGCCCAGCCAACCGATTGAGTCCCCGCATCTCCGCCCAACGCCCGTTGCCGTCCATAATGACTGCCACATGAGCAGGTATACGATCCATATCAAGCGAAGCCAATGCTAGATCAGCTGGTGGATGAGGGAATATGTCGACTAAAGACTTGTTCACGATTATTTCGAGATAGGGAGGCTAGATCTCCATGACCTCGGCTTCCTTTTTCTTGAACGTCTCTTCAATTTCAGCGACGTAGGCGTCGGTGAGCTTCTGGCACTCGCCTTCAGCGCGCTTTGCGTCGTCTTCGGAAATCTCTGAATCCTTCTTGAGTTTTTCAATGGCATTGTTCGCGTCACGACGCGCATTGCGCACAGCTACGCGAGCTTCCTCGGTGTAGCTCTTGCACTGCTTTACGAGTTCACGACGACGCTCTTCGGTCAGTGCGGGGAACGGCAGGCGAATAACCGATCCATCGTTTGAGGGCGAAACACCCAAATCACTTTGCTGAATAGCCTGCTCAATTACCGTGAGCGTTGATTTATCCCAGGGCTCAATGACAAGCATGTGAGCATCAGGAGTCTTTACCGCAGCCATCTGGTTGACTGGCGTGAGCACGCCATAGTAATCGACCTTAATGCGATCAAGCACCATCGCGTTTGCGCGACCTGTGCGGACCGCCGCAAAACTCGTGCTGAGCGACTCAATTGCTTTGGTCATTCGTTCCTCGGCTTGGACCATAATGTCGTCAACCATCAGTAGTTCCTTTCACCTAATTCTTAAGCGTAGCAGCCGCATCACCTACGCGGCCAAAACGATGTTTCGCCTATTGTACCGTGGTTCCCACTTTTTCGCCCTTGAGAGCGCGGGCGATATTGCCCGGCACCGTCAGGTCAAACACGATCATAGGAAGATCGTTATCCATACACAGCGAGGTTGCCGTAGAATCCATGACATTCAATCCATGCGACAACACATCAAGGTAGCTAATTTCATCATATCGTTTTGCATCAGGATTCGTGCGCGGATCGCTGTCATACACGCCATCAACCTTGGTTGCCTTAAGCAGGCATTCGGCATCGATTTCGCACGCACGAAGTGCAGCTGTAGTATCCGTTGTAAAGTAAGGATTACCTGTTCCAGCTGCCAAAATAACCACACGACCCTTTTCAAGGTGACGAATGGCGCGACGACGGATATAGGGCTCAGAAATTTCTTGCATATTGATAGCGCTTTGAACGCGTGAGTACACACCATGGCGCTCGAACGCATCCTGAAGCGCCAGGGCATTCATGACCGTAGCAAGCATGCCGATGTAATCTGCCTGGGCGCGTTCCATGCCCTCAGCGCTTGCCGCCATGCCGCGAAAGATGTTGCCACCGCCCACAACAACAGCCAATTCAATACCATCATTAACGATATCCTTGATCTGAACCGCAAGATCCTCGACGACCTTCGGATCGATGCCGTAACCCTCATCACCCGCAAGAGCCTCACCAGACAGTTTCAAGAGGACTCGCTTGTACTTGTAGTCTCCAGCCATACATCGACCTTTCTCATCGTCTTCGCCATGCAAACGCCCGCGGCAAGGTGGCCCATTGCTCAATCGAGCGTCATCTTCGTTGCGGTACATGGTACCCGAAAAGATGATGAGAAAATTGCTTCGCTTTTCATCTGCACAGAAAAAGGCGGGCCGCAAATGCAGTCCGCCTTGATTGATGGAGCTACGGTATTCCCGCCTGCTCTCAAATACTACTTACGCGTTGTTCCCGTTGTTGCTCGTACCGCCACCAAAAAGCTCTTGGAGTGATCCGCTTTGCTGCTGGCTTGAGCTGTTTTGGGTGCTTCCGTCAGAACCAAGCGTTACTTCAACGGTTTCGGTTTTGCCGTCGCGGTTAAGCTCAAGGGTAACCTTGTCGCCTGGGCTCATGGAGCGTACATCAAGCATCAAATCGCTTGCAGAGGTTATAGCCTGACCGTTGAACTTGGTGATGATGTCACCAACCTGTACGCCAGCCTCAGCTGCTCCGCTACCTGCACTGACTTGTGAAATGTAGGCACCTTCGTTAACCGACAAACCGTAGCGCTGTGCGATCTGCTCGTTGACCGTCGAGAGGGATACGCCGAGTTGTGCATGGGTCGGTGTTTCGCCGCTGATGATCTGTTGTGCAATATTGATCGCGTAGTTCACGGGGATTGCAAAACCAACACCCGCGAAAGCTCCTGAAGGCGATGTGATCAGCGTGTTAATTCCGATAAGCTTGCCATCGGAGTCCACGAGAGCACCACCAGAGTTACCAGGGTTAATAGCGGCATCGGTCTGAATCATGTTTGCATAGATAGCGGTTTCCCCACCGGTTTCAGATTCCATGATCTGCGAACGGCTGGTAGCAGAAACGATACCAGTTGCTACAGACTGCTCAAGACCAAACGGGCTACCAAGAGTCATAACCCACTCGCCAATGATCAGGTCATCGGAACTACCAATTTCCATAGGAGTCAAACCCGATGCATCTTTTGCTTTGATAACAGCGAGGTCAGAACTTGCGTCGGTACCAACTATTTCAGCATCGTACTGGTTGCCCTCAATGGTTACTTTGAGTGCAGCAGCACCCTCTACCACGTGGTTATTTGTAATGATGTAGCCATCTTCTGAAAGAACAACACCACTACCGAGCGAAGACTGTGTCAGCGAGCCTGAATTGGAGCTGCTTGAGCCAGAACCAAAGCCGTACATGTTAGCCGACTGATTCGTGTAGACATCGATAGCAACAACAGAAGGAAGTGACTTTTGGGCCACAGCTTCTGCAAGCGTCTGATCTTCATCGGTTGCATTAATGCTGGTATTGCTGGTTGATCCAAGAACGGTCGATCCCGAAGAACCCGAGCCACCCGTTACTGCAGAGTAAATGCCGAAACCTGAAAGCGCGATAATGCACGCAAGCGCCGCTCCTGCAAATGCCAGCAAAAACGTTTTCGGTCCACCTGACTTCTGCGCTTGAGCCGAAGTCGTTGGTGCCTGATACGACGGTTGCTGATAATACTGTTGCTGCGAAGCATGCTGGGCATGATAAGCAGGCTGACCCTGAGTCGGCTGCGCTTGTGTTGACTGAGTCGGGGCTGACTGGACAGGCTGAGTCGACGCAACCGGTTGGACTGGCTGAGTCGGCGGCGTAGTACGGCCATCACCTTGGGGCGGTGGAACCGGAGCGCCATGTTCATTATTGTTGTTCATTTCCCACTCTCTTCCTCTTATGCATTGTGCATAGGCACTTTTATCTTGGCGCCCACATTACCACCGCTTTTTCGCTCTCAACCTACACGGAACCAATCCGTCATCGTTGCGTCATGGAATTACATCAAACGGTGTACATCGGCGGTATGAGGCATCTGACCAAGCATTCGGAGGAGCTTATGGAAAAGTCTTGGGTGAATTTCCCATGAACGAGCGTATGCACAACAACACAACCCGCTATCATTGTGCCAGCGCCAAACGGCCTTGATGCAACCGCTTACCTAAATGAGCGAACCGACAGAGCGAACAAGAGCAAACTTGCATCAAGCAAACAGTACCACAGGAAGGATTTGAGTGACCATGCCTCAAACAAACCGCGCGGCACAGGAGAGCATATGAAAGCATTCTATGTTCGCACCCTGCTTCGAATGCTTGCCTTCCTATCAAACAACATGCGATATGTCTCGCATGCCATTCAAGCCGAAATCGATTATCTCGATCTTGGATACACCTTCATGCTGAGCATTCAAGGAACAAACCTTTCGTGCATCTGCCAAAAAACCGAAAAGGGAACGTTTCGGCGCGTGTCACCCAGCGAACTCGCAACTGATGTCGAGCCTGGCAGCGGACAACCAAGCGCCACCCCTTACGCAGTAACCGTTGATTACGTAATCGAATTCCGTTCACTCGACTACGCGTTTGAGTGTTTCTCGGGTGCCAAAACACTCAAGGAGGCGCTCGCGGAGCGCGCATTCACAACACGTGGCCCCAACAATACGGGCGTTTCTCTTACCTATATGTTTACGGCGCTGCTGCGCGCATTCTTTTTCTGGCGACGTGCTTATCGGAGCACCCCTATCGCCAGCACCCACTAGGAGGCTATCGTGCAAGGTTTCGAGTTTTCTTGTCCCACCAAAATAGTTTGCGGAAAAGGGTCTCTCGCCAAAATAGGTGACGAACTTATTGGGAAGAACATCACCAAGCCCTTAGTGATGACCGATCAGGGGCTGGTGAAACTTGGTATCGCCGACTATCTTTTTAACGAACTCGCAAGCGCAAACATTCCTTACGAGATCTACGATTCCGTGCCGCCCGATTCCTCCATGGATGTCGTAAATCAGGTTGCCGCCCTCTATACGGAAAAAGAATGCGACGGATTTATTGCACTCGGCGGTGGCTCAGTCATCGACACCACAAAAGGTGCCGCCGCTTCACTCTCGGCCGCAGGTGTCGATTTTTCCACGCTGCAGGGATCAGAAATACTCACGAATGATCTTCCGCCCTTCATCGCCATCCCTACTACAGCGGGCACAGGTAGCGAAGTCACCCTTGTAGCCGTTGTCGCAGACACAGAAAAGCACGTCAAGCTTTCGTTTACCTCATACAAGCTCGTACCTCACGTTGCTATTCTTGATCCCATACTCACCCAATCATTGCCACCAAAGCTCACAGCAACTACCGGCATGGATGCACTTACTCATGCAATTGAGGCGTATACATCAATTCAGAAAAACCCAGTAAGTGATTCGTTTTCTCGTAGCGCAATCGCCCTCATCAAGAACAACCTATTCCAAGCTTGCGCCGATGGAAAAGATACCGAAGCAAGAACAGCTCTTGCGCTGGGAAGCCTCATGGCAGGAGCCGCGTTCTCTAACGCTATGGTTGGCATTGTGCACGCTATTGGACATTCCCTAGGTGGACTCGCACACATTCCGCATGGGCAAGCAATGATGCTCTTGCTTCCGCACTGTGTGGATTACAACATCTCACAAGGCTTTCATGTTGGGCTTTATGGCGAACTCCTCCGCGAACTCGATGAACAGAGCTACAGCGCCACCAACCCTGAAAATCGCGATGCCGTCTTTGCGCGCAAGCTCCACGAAATGAATGCGCGATTCCATGCCGAATACGGCGTTCCTATTAAACTGCGAGAGCTCGGCGTTAAACCCGAACACTTTGATGCAATCGCCAAGCAAGCGCGCTACGATGGCGCGGCGCTCTATAACGATAGTGAGATCACTATTGATGTCGCAATGGAAATACTCCACACCGCTTACTAGGAGGTCCGGCAGATGGGACACGTACAGCAATTTGAAAGCCTCGCCGAAGTCGAAGCGGCGGCCGAAAAGATGCGTCAGTATTTTCTCACGGGCGAAACCCTGCCAGTTGAACATCGTCGACGCGCGCTGACCCAGCTCAGGGCATATCTCAAGGCTAACGAAGACCGCATTCTCGATGCATTAAAGGAAGATCTCGGCAAAGCACACTTTGAGGGATATGCCACCGAACTCGGCATCGTTTACGATGAGCTCAATACCTGCCTCAAACACCTCAACTCATGGACAAAACCGCGCCGCGTGCGCACTCCTATAGTGCATTTCCCCTCGTCATCGAAGGTTTATGCAAGTCCCTTAGGCGTTGTATTGGTGCTATCCCCCTGGAACTATCCCCTGCAGCTTGCTCTGGTGCCCCTAATTGACGCGATCGCTGCAGGCAATTGCGTGGCACTCAAGCCCTCGCGAACATCATCGACCACAGGGACGTTGCTCTGCGAGATGATTGCCGCGGTTTTCCCACCCGAGTTCGTATGCGGATTTCCTGGCTCAGGCGACATGAACGATTGGCTCCTTGAAGTACGGTGGGATCACATCTTCTTTACGGGCAGTCCCAGCGTCGGCCATACCATTATGGAAGCAGCTGCTAAACATCTCACACCCATCACGCTTGAGCTAGGCGGCAAAAGCCCTTGCATTGTCGATAAATCTGCCAGCATCAAGCTCGCTGCCCAACGCATCGCCTGGGGTAAGGGCATCAACACGGGGCAAACCTGCGTCGCGCCCGATTACTTCCTCGTCCACGAAGACGTGGCAGATGACCTGATCACACAGCTCGACACCTATTTTCATCAGTATTACGGTGTCGATATCCTTAAAGGCGAAGAATGGCCGCACATTATTTCGAAGCGACACTTTGAACGCGTTATGGGCCTCATCGAGAATCGCAACCCAGAAGCAAAGATTGCGTTTGGCGGCAAGGGCGACGCGTCAACGTTGCGAATCGAGCCCACCTGCATGACCGGGGTGACGCTGGAAGACCCCGTGATGAACGAGGAGATATTCGGCCCCGTCTTACCTGTTCTAACATTCAAAACGCTCGACGAAGCGTTCGCAATTGTTCGCACATTCGAGAAGCCACTCGCAACCTACGTATTCGCCGACGACAGAAGCGTACAAGAACGCGTCATTCGCGAGCTACCATTTGGCGGAGCGACTATCAACGATGTCGTCATTCACTTAGCCAACAACCATATGGGTTTCGGTGGCGTAGGCAACTCAGGCATGGGTGCCTATCATGGCAAGGTCGGCTTCGATTGCTTCACGCACTATAAGTCAACGCTCAAGAAGGGAACGTGGCTTGAACTTCCCGTGCGCGTTCCCCCCTTCGGAGACAAGATCAAACTCTTGCGCATGCTTATGAAGTAGACGGGGGCACGACTGGATCAGCCGTGTCGCATGGTACATCTCTTTCTTCCTCAATGAGGTCAAGGAGTTCCTGCCGACTAGATATCCCCAACTTTCGATACGCATTGTTCATGTGATAATTCACTGTTCCGCGAGAAATAAAGAGCATCTCCTGGATGCGCGCGTAGCTCCTGCCCTTGGCAAAGAGAAGTACGACTTCGCTTTCTCGTCGTGTAAGACCATATCGCCCTGAAACCGCATCCCAATTGTCGAACATGTCACCATGACCAGGCTGAGGATCAGCGCTCGGTGGCTCTTTATCCAAGCTTCCAAGTAAGTTGCTCTTCTTGAATACTAGGTAATAA
>JAVWLC010000094.1:0-749 GCA_036638175.1 Raoultibacter sp.
TCCATCTGTTGTCGTTTTTAGCACGTTGCGAGCGCTTTCGAGCTGCGATAAGACGCTTGCGTCGATTCGCTTGCCGTTTGCACTCATGGTTATGCCGCCCAAAATGGACTTATCGATACGCTCACGCAGTACGACGTTTGTACCCAAATCGGCTTCGGCTTTTTTCTTGATGATCTCGCGCAGGTTGTTGTCGAGCGGCACCACCGTGGTGATGTCCACTACAACGATGTTCAGCTTGCTTTCGATCTGCTCTTCGTATGCATTGAGCACACGATGGAGCAGCGCGATATCCCCGCGCTCGGCCATAACACTCAGCACATCGGCGAGCACAGGATTGTAGGCAGCGAAAACACCGCGTGCAATCTCGTTACGCTGCTCGGGCGAGTAGCTGGTGTCTTCCAAAGCACTGGAAAGATCCATGTTCGAACGCATGAAGCCGACAACCTGTTCAGCCTGATTACGTATCTCGAGCACGGTGTCCTGTCCACCAGCCTCCTGTGCTGCGTCCAAAAGAACGCTTGCGTAGGTGGCTACTCTTTCTTTGATGACAAGACGATTAGTTGGCATTGAAACTACCTGCCTCGTTTACATAGCGCTCGACGATCGCACGATGCTCAGCATCATTCAGATCGCTACCGATCAGACGCGATGCAACAGCAATAGAAGTGTCAGCAACTGAACCCTGAAGTTCAGCGATGGCGCTCTTCTTTTCCGCCTCGATGGCGGCTTTTGCTTTTGCAATCATGTCG
>JAVWLC010000094.1:759-3980 GCA_036638175.1 Raoultibacter sp.
CGGCTTCGCTCTGAGCTTTCGCGGTGATATCAGCCTTAACGGCTTCACCAGTCTGCTTAGCATCTGCCACGATCTGGGCAGCCTGGGACTTTGCGTCCGCAAGTTGCAGCCTGTACTCTTCCAGCACGCGTTCGCTTTCGATGCGGGCGGCTTCGGACTTCTCAAGGGATTCCTTGATTGTCATCTCGCGCTTTTCGAGCATGCCGTTAAATGCCGGCCAGCCGAACTTCGCAAGCACTACCCACAAAACGATGAATGCGACGAGCATGGGGATGAACTCCGCCATGTCAGGAAGGATCGCACCGATCCCCCCCGTCTCCTCGCTAGCGAATGCGAGTGCGGGAAAAGCAAGCGTGGCGCCGCTGACGGCGAGGGTGGTGACACCCACGTGCGCTATAGCTTTTTTCGCTCCTGCTTTCACTTACATTCCTCCTTCAAGCCTATCCTGGCCAGTTGTTCCGACGTTAGGCTCAGATTAGACGATGAAGGTGAGAACGAAGCCGATGAGGCCAAGAGCCTCGGCAAGAGCTGCACCAATGATGAAGTTGGTGAACAGGCGACCCTGCAATTCGGGCTGACGAGCGGTAGCGACGCAGCAGCCGTAGCATGCAATGCCAATACCAAGGCCAGGTCCGATGGTCGAAAGACCGTAGCCCACGAGTTTCAGGGCCGCAAGAGCGAGAGTAATCTCCACAATTTCCTCCTTTAACCGTCTTTGAGTCTGCTCCCAAAGACATTGAGTACTATATTTTCGACCGGAAGTGGAATGACCGGCGAAATCCAAAATAAGGGTAGTGCACAAAAACCGTGATTTGACGCGAGGTGTCTAGTGATCCTCGGTAGCCAAACCGATATACACAGCGCTCAAGATCGTGAACACGTATGCCTGCAAGAAAGCCACGAGGACTTCAAGTGCGTACATGGCGAACAAGAACACCATCCAAGCAACAGCTGGAAGTGCGGTAACGAAATCCATGTTCTGGATTGCGGTACCAATGAATACACTTGTCAGCAGTGCGAAGATACCAAGAACCATGTGGCCCGCGAACATGTTGCCATAGAGTCGAACAGCAAGCGTCAAGACGCGGAGCACCGTAGAGAACAATTCGAGGAACCAAACAATAGGAACCATCACAATGGGAAGACCCGAAGGAGCGAACGACTTCAAATAGCCGATGCCACCTTTAGTCTTAATACCCCAGAAGATGAAGTAGACAAATGAGATAGCTGCGAGAGCCCACGTAACCGAAAGCGATCCGGTTGGGGTCTTGCAACCAGGGATCAAGCCAACAAAGTTGCTGATCAAGATAAAGAAAAAGAGCGTTGCCAAAAACGGAATATGCCTTTTATAGCCATGTCCGATGGCGCTTTCGCCCATGTCCTTCTTCACGAATTCGTAGCCATATTCGACCATGTTGACGAACTTGTTCGTCGGCACCAACGTGAGACGCTTTGAGGTCGCAAGCACTACAGCAAGCGTAATAATGAAGCAGATAATCATCCAAAGGATGTACTGCGTTAGACCGAAAGAACCCGAGCCGACAACAAATGCCGAATCAAATGAGTGTTGCAGGTGAGGAACTTCTTCTGCAAGCTTTTCGAGAGCTACGTCCACGTATCTTACCTTTCCTTGTTACTTCCGCACTAGCCTGTAGACACCAAACCCAATTGCTGCAATCACGAGCACCCCGATTTCAGCAAGGGCAAACGGCAAAAGGGATTCGCGAGCAAAACTTGCGCAAGCAAACAATGCCGCTACAAGAATCACAAACGAAAAGAGCACACCAAGCAGCAGTGCACCCGCATGGCCGAGATTGCTCGTTGAAGTTGCTTTCTTAGCGAGACCAAGCCCTGCTATCAAAGGCAGGAATCCGAGTACACCGCTTACCACACCGAGCACAATCGCGAGAACCATATCCAGCTTTCCGTCTTAAGTGAAATACTGACCATACAAAACCACCAGTATGGTAACGGAACTTCAACAATCTTCCGCGAGAAAGCGGCGAATGCTCGGAAAAAACTTGGTAAAGGGGCCCCAATCATCATAAAAAGTGAATAAACCCCCACTTTTCGGGTTTCAATATACAAAATTCCCGTGTGAGCTTTACGGCGCGCCTCATATTCAAAGCGCGCCGTTCACCGAAAATTTAGGCTTCGAATACCCTCATCTTTATACCCGATTCTTCGAGCATCGACATAGCTAGCTCGTCGGGATAGGGATTTCGGTAGACAATCTCTTCGATCCCCGCGTTAATAAGCATCTTGGCGCAAACCACGCAGGGCTGCGTTGTGATGTAAATAGAAGCGCCCGTGATGTTAATGCCGTATCGCGCCGCCTGAATGATAGCGTTCTGCTCGGCGTGAAGCCCGCGACAAATTTCGTGGCGCTGGCCGCTGGGAACGCCAAGTTGCTGGCGTAAGCAACCTGCTTCTGAGCAGTGGCGCAGTCCCGTAGGAACTCCGTTGTAGCCCGTTGCAAGGATGCGGCGTTCCTTCACGATTACCGCTCCAACCGCGCGGCGCATACAGGTTGTGCGCGTTGCGACTTCGGTGGCAAGCGTCATGAAGTACTCGTCCCAAGAAGGGCGCTCGTCGGAAATGCCGAGACTGCTATCCATGATGACTCCTTTACTTCGTTCCAAAGATGCGATCGCCTGCATCGCCAAGACCAGGAACTATGTAGGCGTTCTCGTCGAGAGATTCGTCGATTGCGCAGGTAAATATCTGCACATCGGCATCTGCAGCCAGAACCGTTTTAATACCAAGTGGCGCTGCAACAATGACCATGAGGTTGATAGTTCCCTTAACGCCCTGCTCACGCAAATATGCGATAGACGCCGATGCAGAACCACCCGTTGCCAACATAGGATCAACCACAATAACCTCGCGGTTTGCAATATCTTCTGGAAGCTTTGCGTAGTACACAACAGGCTCATGTGTTTCCTCGTTGCGATACATACCCAAATGTCCAACGCGCGCCGCGGGCATGAGCTCTTGTACGCCTTCGACCATGCCAAGACCAGCACGCAAAATCGGGACAATTGCAAGCTTCTTGCCGCTGATGCGCTTGCAAACCGTTTTGCAGATAGGAGTCTCAACCTCAACTTCAGTGAGAGCCATATTTCGAGTTGCTTCATAGCCCTCAAATAAGGCGAGTTCTTTGATGAGCTCGCGGAACTTTTTCGATGATGTTTCTTTATCGCGCAGAATGGACAGCTTGT
>JAVWLC010000094.1:3990-8342 GCA_036638175.1 Raoultibacter sp.
TGCTGAACCATGGGGTGATCAACAAGTGTTACGCGGTCATATTCGGTAACCATGCGAGTACCTTTCGTATCGGATTAGACAGCAGTGTCATGATGACAAACTACAGCCGCCGTACATACGTATCTCGGCGGCTGTAGTTTTGGGTTACTTATGCGTGGCTGTACTCAGGATACAAAGGATGCTTTGCAAGCAGAGCGTCGACCTTGGTACGAACATCAGCAAGCATGGCGTCGTCTTGCGCATGGAAGACGGTTGCAGCGATAAGCTCGCCTACTTGGTAGAAGTCCTCCGCGGTGAAGCCGCGGGTTGTGGCTGCAGCTGAGCCAACGCGAATGCCACTGGTGACAAACGGCGAAAGCGGCTCATTGGGAATGGTGTTCTTGTTGACCGTAAGGCCCACGGTCTCAAGCAGCTTCTCGGCATCTTTGCCAGTCACACCAGCAGGCGTGAGGTCCACAAGACACAGATGGTTGTCGGTGCCGCCTGAAACAAGGCGCAATCCCCCATCGATCATGCCCTGTCCCAGCTTCTGTGCGTTCTCGACTACATGGTTGATGTAGGTTGCATATTCAGGCTGCAGCGCTTCGCCAAACGCAACCGCTTTACCAGCGATAACGTGCATGAGTGGGCCACCCTGTGCACCAGGGAAGATAGCCTTGTCGACCTTCTTGGCAATCTCTTCGGTATTAGAAAGAATAAAGCCACCACGCGGGCCACGCAAGGTCTTATGGCTTGTTGACGTGGTGATATCAGCATACGGAACAGGGCTTGGGTGCGCACCCGTTGCGACCAGACCAGCGATGTGCGCCATGTCCACCATGAAGTAAGCATCAACTTCTTTAGCAATAGCAGACATGCGCTCAAAATCAATGATGCGCGGATAGGCAGAAGCGCCACCAACGATGAGTTTCGGACGGACTTCTTTAGCGATGCGCATGACCTCATCGTAATCGATGGTTTCCGTTTCTGGGTCAAGACCATAGGCTGAGAAGTTGTAGAAGCGACCCGAGAAGTTTACGGGCGATCCGTGGGTGAGGTGTCCGCCGTGATCGAGGCTCATGCCAAGAACGGTATCCCCCAGCTCGATCAGTGCAGTGTATGCACCGAGGTTTGCGCTGGCACCCGAGTGAGGCTGCACGTTAGCAAAGCCGCTGCCATACAATTCGCAGACGCGATCGCGAGCGATATCTTCTACGATGTCGACCTTTTCGCAACCGCCGTAGTAGCGCTTTCCGGGATAGCCTTCTGCGTACTTGTTGGTAAGGACGCTACCAACTGCTTCCATGACCGCTGGTGATGTGAAGTTTTCTGATGCGATGAGCTCAACACTTCCGCGCTGGCGAGCCAGCTCTTGTGAGATAGCATCCGCGACCTGTGGGTCGGATTTTGAGACATAGTGCAGCGGCATGGCGCGTACCCCTTTCGGTTCAGCGATTTTAGGTTTTTTTCATGCTAGCACAATAGAAAGCCTGCTGTGGGAGTAGATCGGAGTTCGGGCGGTCAATCCACAGTTGAGCTTGGGATGGACGGGAGTGCGGGATGGGTGCGGGTGGTTGGGGGTGCGGGTGGTTGGGGGTGCGGGTGGTTGGGGGTGCGGGACGCGTGGGAGTGCGGGACGCGTGGGAGTGCGGGATGAACGGGCTCGGAGTGAGGAGGTGCTCGGGAGACAAACTCCGAACCAGCTCGAATTACCGGGATGCGAACCCCCACCGACCTCGGGACACTTTTTTCGCTGATTTTGGATGGATTTGACGGCAATGTAGTCCTTTTTGAGAACACTTTTGTACGCACAAATGTACGCAATCCCCTGATCAGGTACTTTAGAAATCAGATTTAATAAGGTAATTAATTTGGCGCCAAAACCACTACATAGCCGTGATTTCCATCCAATTTTGGGTCAAATTCTGTCCCGAGGGAAAAAGAACGCCCAAAAATCAACCGAAACCAGTAGAAGCTCAAACCATCAAGCGGGTTGCGCCTCATCAAGTGGATCAGGGATCCAATAAGCGGGTTGCGCCTCATCAAGTGGATCAGGGGCCATCAAACAGGCTGCACCCATCAAGTGGGTCGGGGCTCCATTAAGCGGAATGCGGCGCCAATAGATGGATCAGGATCAGAGGCCCACCGAACAGGTCGCACCCAGCGGGTGGATCTGGGGCATCAAGTGGACCGCACCCTGGCACGCAGATTGCAAGCCGAAGGTCAGGCGCTCGCAAAAAGAAAGGCCGACTCACTTTCACGAGTCGGCCTGAGTTTTTGGTGCATCGCGGGCAATCGTTAGATTGCGCCAGCTGCAAAAGCTTGTGAAAGAGCAGTGTCAAATCCTGGACCTGGCTCCCACGTATTGCCGTTAAGAACGTACGGCAAATCGACGGTGTTGGTTTCCGTCGGTGCCGCGCCGATGGATTCGAGCAACAGAGAACCAATCTTCTTGTTGAGTTCATCGGTTGGCAGGCTCGCAATGGCGGGGTCGCTTGCTGCTTCCGTAGCCTTCTCGAGCCAGATGTTGACGCCTTCCATCAGCGACTTACACGTTACGGTCACGGTAGCAGTGGCATCTTCGCCATTAACCGTCACGCTATCAACCGTGTAGTCAAAACCCGAAAGCCAAGTGCGGGCAAAATCGTCCATACTGATTCCGTATTCTTCGAAATCAGTTCCTGATGAAGCGGCACCTGCCACAATCTCATCAAGGGCAGCTTGATCAAGATTCTTGATGCTCTCAAGCTCCTCGGTAACTCCCTTGCGAATAATATCCTCGGGGGCTTCTCCACCGCAGGCTGTCAGCCCTGTGAGCAATAGAGCAGCAACGGCAATAGCTAACGCAAAAAGCGCGCCCTTGCCAGCAGTTGTCTTGACGGTTCCCATGATCCTCCTTGATCGTGTTTTACGTAAGCATTCCTTGCAATAACCTGCTTACTCTCATCGGAAGACATTACCTTATGCGCTGCTATCTTTCAAGCAACATAATTTTCTCAACGCGCCCCGCATGGCGACCTTCGCCAAAATCAGTTGAGAGGAATGTATCAAGAATTTGCTCATTAACTTCCAGATCAACAAAGCGACCTGACAGCGTGATCACGTTCGCGTCATTGTGTTCACGACACAGCGCGGCGAACTCAGGATTGATGATATTAGCAGCGCGAATGCCGTCAATCTTGCAAGCCGCTATAGCCATGCCAATGCCCGTGCCACATACAAGCACGCCATAGGGAGCCTCGCCCTCGACCACATCGCGGCAGACAAGTTCGGCGAAGTCGGGGTAGTCAACGCGATCCTCATTGGCAGGTCCGCGATCGATCACCTCATGACCTTGCTGCTTAAGGTACTGTGCTAGCTGCTGCTTCTGCTCGAAGCCTGCGTGATCGCTCGCTAGGGATAGTTTCATCGTTCGCCTTTCGATTTACTTCGCATTACTTTTGCCTACCAACAGGTGGTTCACCAAGCGGTTTGTTTCGGTGCCCGCGACACTTAGGCTTTGCCGCGCACGTACGCACCTCGCGTGCGGCCGATTGCCTCGTGCCAGCCATCCAAAAGCGCGCGGCGCGTAACTTCGGTCATGGATGGCGAAAACACCACGGCGTCTGCTCGCAGAGCGCACACTTCGTCGAGATCTTTCCAGAAGCCCGTGCGCAAACCTGCAAGATAAGCGGCACCGAGTGCTGTTGACTCTGTATTGTGAGGACGAGCAAGCGGTGTCTGCAAGAGATCGCTTTGGAACTGCATGAGAAAATCGTTTGACGAGGCTCCCCCATCGGCATTCAAAACGCTGATGGATTTGCCTGCGTCGGCTTCCATGGCGCACACAAGATCGCTCACCTGGTAAGCGAGTGATTCAAGCGCCGCGCGCGCAATGTGCGCTCGGGTGCTGCCTCGCGTGAGGCCAAGAATTGCTCCGCGCGCTTCGGAATCCCAGTAAGGGGCACCGAGGCCCGTAAATGCAGGCACGACGTAAACCCCTGCCGTATCAGGTACGCTACGAGCGAGGGTTTCGGTTTCTTCGGCAGTTTCCACGAGTCCAAGCTCGTCGCGCAGCCATTGGATGAGCGCGCCCGCGACAAAGACGCTGCCTTCAAGCGCGTATTCGGTATAGTCAAGATCAGGCACCGATGCCGCAATAGTGGTGACAAGGCTGTTGGACGATTTGCACGCCTCGGCGCCTGTGTGCATGAGCAAAAAGCAACCGGTGCCGTAGGTGTTCTTCGCTTCGCCAGGCTTAAAGCAGCACTGGCCGAACAAGGCAGCCTGCTGATCGCCCGCAACGCCAGCAAGCGGGATGCCCGCGACAACGCCAGGGTGCGCCGTTACACCGAAATAAGACGACGAAGGCTGGACCTCGGGCAACATCGAAG
>JAVWLC010000095.1:0-8296 GCA_036638175.1 Raoultibacter sp.
ATGACTTCTATACCAGCAAGCGCTCCCGTGCCTTCAAACAGCAAACGCGAACGCCCACCACTCACATCACGCAGCACAACATCAATTGTTCCCCCAAGCGATTCGGCAGCATGCCCTGCCATCGAACCAAGAACGGGCGCCTTGAGTGATTGCGCATTACAACCATGCAACAGAAGCTCGATTTCCTCATGCCGATCGCGCAGTACAACATGCGCCTCTTCGCCAACCGTAGAAACGTGCGCGAGTTTTGCTCCTGTATAGGTAGTGAACCGATGCAGCTTTCCTTCGCAGAGCAAACCTACGATGCTGCCTGTAAATGATTTACCCATCCACGGAATGGTGGCAATGGAGGCCGAAAGAGAGGTTTCGGGTTGATCGAAATGATTGGATTGCGCCCAAATCCATGCGCTGGGAAATCCGCGGCCCCAGTCTTTTTCGATGTAGCCCCTCCCCCCGTTCATGACAAGCGCTTCACCGTCGATGGTCACAACACCAGAAACTTCATGATCCAAAGACAGCACGCCGTGATAAGTTTCCATAGCGGGAACAAACCGATACCATCCCATGATGCCTGGTGATAATGCACTGACAGGCCAGGGTTTCCAATCGCCAAACGCAATGTCCCCGATGACTTCGGTATCTGCATCCATCAGCCTTAACGACATGCCCTTTTCGGTAAACGTATTCTCGCCAATGCGAGCATTGAATGGCTTGTTAGGATCAAAGGAAAACGATTCGATTGGATACGAAAAATAGTGAGTGTATGTTCCGCCTGCAAACACCTGGACAAACGCATGGTTTGAGGAGCCATCCGCTGAATACGACACACCAGGAATGACGGCAAGCAGATGCTGCCCGCTCGCGTCGGCTTGCTTGAAATACCAACCTTCGAAATATCGGCGATTGGTGCTTCCCCCTTGATAGATTGCAGGATTCCAAATGCGTCGCAAGAAATACGGCATACCAACTCCTGGTGTTCGGTCAACTCATGAGGGCAACTCTAGCACGCAGGATTTGCCGAAGATCGAAGCTGACCAAGGCGTAATGAGAACGTAGACGCTTTGAAACCTAGTAGTTTGAATTTGTAACAATGGGCAGATGACGGTGTTTCAGATGACGTACAATACCATCATCTCAATTCCTCAAACGATGTAGGAGGTTGCATGCTTTTCAATATCCTCGCTGTTGCGGCAGGAGGCGCTATTGGCGCGGTTGCTCGGTATGGAGTAGCCCTAGCAACACCACTACTCTTCCCCGCAGGTCACGCATTGGCGGGATTTCCTGTAGCCACGCTGCTGGTCAACATCCTTGGGTGTTTCATTATTGGATTTGCATCACACTTTTTCATCCAGAATGATTTTCCCTCGCACGACACCTGGAAGTTGTTTTGCGTCACAGGTGTTCTCGGGGGATTCACCACATTCTCAACGTTTAGCCTCGAAAGCATCGACCTGTTGCAGTCAGGGGCAACGGGGCTGGGTATTCTCTACATTGCCGCAAGCTTGATCTGTTGTTTGATCGGCGTTGTTGCAGGGCGTTTTGTGGCGCAGCTGATCTGGAAGTCTTAAGCGCGAACGTCGCAACTCAGACCGACCGCGCCTGGACAACGCGCAAAATCCACTAGCTTTCAGCGTACGCGCCAATGTTGGGAAGGTCACTCAATTTCATCTGTTATTGCACTTTCTTGATCGCTTGCTTCAGATTTTCGATGTCCGTTGCATCAGGATGCGAAAGCGCCTTATCGAAGTTTTCAAGCATCTGGCGTGCATTCGCTTCTTGTTCGGGATCAGTGAGCATGCCTTCGTAACGCTCACGAGTTCTTTGCGGCATTTTGCCTTGACACATGTACGTACCAACAATGCGTGAGCTTTCAGGAATGTTTTCCCCAACGCGCGCCAAAATTCCGTCGAAGTAGTCTTGGCTTTCTCCAAAGCCAGCGGTGCCAAACAAAAACACCTCTTTGTTCTCAAGTCCCTGCAGAAACTCGGCAACCGTTTCTGAGCATGCGCCGCGATTTGTCCAAAACCCGACATAGATACGTTGAGCTGCGGCGATGTCCTTTTTCGACATCATAATTGTCGGTCCAAAGTTGATGCAGTCTTCAGGCGGCAGTGTTTCGCGAATAGCTTGTGCGAGCTCTTGAGTGTTTCCCGTAGTGCTTGCAAACGTAATGAGATAGTTCATGACCAACTCCTTTTTTTCGCCATCATAGCAGTGTCGTATGTAAGGCGAAACACACGCCATCCAATTGTCACGCGAGCAGCAAAAGAGCTCCACCGAAGCGCACGACTTTTAGAACACTGCATCGAATGGCTCAATACATGTGATGTTCGCCTGCCCCCGCGTAAGCTCAGTGAGCCGTACAACGAGCGCCTCCTGACTCTTTTCGAGCATGCGAAATACAAGGGTAACCTCATCGGCAAAATCCGATTGAACAACGTTTGCTTCACAGTCCTCAGCAATGCGAACCGCCTGTTCATACAACGAATAGGGCAACACCACGCGCACCTCAACACAGCGCGACACCGTGACGCGCTCGGCTGCCTGAATGCCCGCCTGCGCAGCTGCGGTATAGGCACGCACCAGACCGCCTGTACCCAGCAAAACACCCCCGAAATAGCGAGTGGTCACCACAACGATATCGGTCAAACCCGCATGCGTGATGACTTCGAGCGTGGGCATTCCCGCTGTCTTTTGCGGCTCGCCATCATCGGTATAGCGCACGCGACCACCTTCGCGAATGACATAGGCATAGACGTTGTGGCGCGCCATGCGATTTGCGGCTTTGATCTCGTCGATGAAGGCAAGGGCCTCTTCCTCGGTTTCCACGTGAGCAACCGAAGCTATGAAGCGGCTCTTCTTTTCGACGATTTCAGCAACGGCTCGGCCGGCTATGGTGATGTAGGACTGCTCAGACATAGGCTCACGCTACAGAAGCGCGCGCTCCCAGTCAGCTTCGCGAAAGCCCGTGAGCACCACACCTTTGCCCACAATGATTGGGCGCTTAACCAACATTCCGTTGGTGGAAAGCAGCTCGTAGGCTTCTTCATCGCTCATGCCCGCATCAAGCTTTTCCTTGATGTTTTGTTCGCGGTAGAGCATGCCACTTGTATTGAAGAAGCGGCGAATAGGAAGGCCGCTTGCTTGGTGCCATTCCTGCAGCTCAACTGCTTGAGGATTGTCGGTGACAATATCGCGGACCGTGAACGAAATCCCGTGATCAGTAAGCCACTTTTGAGCTTTCTTGCAGGTTGAGCATTTTGGATAGCAGACGAAAACGATGTCAGCCACAGACGTTCCTTTCGCAGCGTTGTCTTAGTCGACCATCATAGCAAACGAAAACCCGCGTCAGCCCAACGTCTTTTTAACAACTGCGGCAACCTCTTCGCCGAAGCCCCTTTGATGCGTATACTAATACGAACATCCAAACAGGAGGACACCATGATCTTTTACTTCACGGGAACAGGAAATTCACTGGCAACCGCGCAAATCCTCGGAGATGAAACGAACGATACCCTGGTCGACATCGGCAAGGCCTATAAGTACAAGCAATTCGATTTCACCATGATCCAGGGGCAAAACCTCGGATTTATCTTTCCTGTTTACGCCTGGTCAACTCCTCCAATCATCGATGCGTTCATCAAACGAGCGACCTTCACGGGACGCGATGGCAAACCGTTCATGCCTGGCTACACGTTTGCCGTCATAACCTGCGGCGCATTTGTTGGGAACACGGCGGGTTTCTTCGCCGACGAGCTCAGGACAGCGCAAGGTATCAACCTCGATGCATCATTTAGCGTGAAGTCAGTGGGCAACTGCACGTACCTGTACGCCCCTGCCGAGGGCAGAAAGCGTGAACGCCTCCTTGAAGGCGCTCTGGCAAAATCCTTCGAAGTCGCCAAGGATATCAAGCAGCGCGCCGCTGTCCATAAAGAGGCGCGAAACCCCCTAGGCATGCTGCTCTCCAAAACAAATGAGCGCGACGAAAAGCCCCGATCAACCAAAGAATTCTACACGCTTGAAACGTGTATCGGCTGCGGTCGCTGTGCCGAGTTATGCCCGACAAACACGATCACCCTTATCGACGATCGCCCCCGCTGGGCCGAGATGGGCTGCACACAATGCCTTGCCTGCCTCCACCGCTGCCCCTTCGATTCCATCCAGTACGGCAAGCGAACCGAATCACGCGGCCGCTACATTAATCCGGCACTCGCCAGCATTTAGGAGCACTCATGAGAGCCCTTATCCAGCGCGTGAGCGAAGCGTGTGTGACCATTGCAGGTGAAACAGTCGGATCCATTAACAAAGGCTACTTGATCCTGCTCGGCGTCGGCCATGAGGATACCGAGGCGCAGGCCGACAAGCTGTGGTCGAAGATTATCAAGCTGCGCATCTTCGAAGATGAGGATGGCAAAACAAACCTTTCGCTCGACGCAATAGGTGGCGAAGTACTCGTCGTTTCGCAGTTCACGCTCTACGCCAATTGCAAGAAGGGCAACCGCCCCTCTTTTGTTGAGGCGGGAGCCCCCGACGAAGCGGAGAGGCTCTACGAGTACTTTGTTTCGCTTGTTCACAGAGATGTCGCGCATGTTGCCACAGGAAGCTTTGGCGCCATGATGGATGTCAGCCTTGTCAATGAGGGTCCGTTCACCATCTGGCTCGACACCGACACGCTGTAGCACGTTCAGCTAAATTCAAACCTCGATATCCAAAAAAGGTCTTGACGGCTTATTTCTCTGTGTCTATAGTGTGCATATCGGGTATATACATTATGCTCGATATAGGATTCAGATGACGCGTCTGGGTCCGCCGGTCGGAAGCGGGGCGCCGCGACCGATCACAAAGCTTTTGGGACGCCGAGAGCTTTTAGACAACCAAGCAAGGAGCAGATGTGGACATTATCATCTCAAACGCGAGCGACCGACCGATCTACGAGCAGATCACCTCTCAGATGAAGAACATCATCTTGACGGGCGAGCTCGCAGAAGGTCAGCAGCTCCCCTCCATCCGCTCGCTTGCGACTGACCTGCGCATTAGCGTGATAACGACCAAGCGTGCGTATGCCGATCTCGAGGCTCAAGGGTTTATCGAGACCGTGCAGGGTAAAGGCAGCTTTGTTGCGGGTGGCAACCTCGAGCTTTTACGCGAGGAGAGACTGCGCCGCATTGAAGATCTGCTCACCCAGGCCATCGACGAGGCAAACGGAGCCGACATCGATGAATGCGAACTTATCAACATGCTCACTCTCTTGATAGAAAGCAACGATCATGAATAACCTGCTTAGCATACAAAACCTCTCAAAGCACTACGACGGATTCGACCTTACCAACATCAATCTTACGGTACCCACAGGAAGCGTTGTTGGTCTTATCGGAAGCAACGGAGCGGGTAAGACAACAACCCTAAAGGCAGCGTTGGGGCTCATCTCTGTAGATGGGGGAAACGTTGAAATTCTTGGAACCAATGTGAACAAAAACTTTTCTTCGCAGCCCCTTGCAGAGGTAAAGCAAAAGCTTGGCATCGTGTTTGATGCGTGCGCCTTCCCTGAGGATATCACTGTCAAGGATGCGGCAACCATGATGCGATTTGCCTATAAGAATTGGAGCGCATCGACCTTCGAACAGTATCGTGCGATGTTCTCACTTGACCCAAAAAAGAAGATCAAAGAGCTTTCGCGTGGTATGGGAATGAAGCTCACACTAGCGTGCGCGCTCTCCCATGATCCCGATTTCCTCATCCTTGATGAAGCAACCGCAGGACTTGACCCTATGGCGCGCGAAGAAGTACTCGACATCATGCGCGTCTTTATGCAAGATGAAAACCACGGCATCCTCATGTCGAGCCACATTACATCTGACCTCGAAAAGATCGCAGATTACATCGTTTGCGTCGATAACGGACAGCTTGTGTTTTCAGTTGAAAAAGACACCATCACAGATCTTGCTGGTATTGCGCATTGTCGCTCGAATGAGTTCGAAGAGATAGCAGCAAGTGGATTTTTTGCTCCCAACACGATGCGCTTTGCTCAGCACGCATATGGCATTGCTGTGCTTGTGCCTGATCGTATGGCATTTTCAGAACGCTTCAAATCTATCGCTGTGGATAAAGCGAGCATCGATGATTACATGGGCATGCTGTTGAAAGGAGGCACCCGATGAAAACTATGATGATGACTGATCTCATTACCTCAAAGACATACCTTGTATCTCAAACGCTTGTTTCGTTTGCCGTTGCGGTCTTCATGACGCTTGTAATGGGTAACCTCTACGTGATTTTACCGGTTATTGGATGCATGGTGCCCTTCTCTCTCGTGCTCACTTTGCTCGCATACGATGAGCGCAATGGATGGGAGCGTTTCCGCTTAACCCTACCTCTTTCTCGTAATCAGGTAATATCGGGTCGCTATATGAGCGGCTTGGTCCTTACTGTCGGAAGCGCGCTCTTTGCAGCCCTCTTGTTTGGTGTTTGCGTTGTGCTGTTCAGCGCGTTAATCGGTGTTGCTCCCTTAAGTGAAGATCTTGTCTTCCAACTACAGAATCTGGATTGGCAAGCAATGCTCGTTATATTCATCGCGCCCGTTGTTTTATCGCTTCTATTTTTTATGATCATCTTCCCGCTTGCAGCACGTTTTGGACTGACGAAGTCCATCCGTTTGATTCCGCTTGCCATTTTTGCTCTCTTCATGCTTGGCATGCTCGGATTCCAGTCAACAGGAAGCACCCTGCCACCTTTTATCATGGATTTCATTGCGTGGGCCATGCTGCCCGAAGGAACCGTGATCATTATTGTCTCGGCCCTGGTGATTGCCCTTGTTCTCTATATAGCATCGTGCTTCATTGCCACGCGGGTATACACTCGGCGCGAGCTGTAAGTGTCAGCACGGCGCCCGCACTTAGTTAGGTGCAGCAGCTCTACTTACGCACCTCCGATCACAAAAAAGGCTCCTGCCATCTGGCAAGAGCCTTTTTGCATACGTAATTGAGTTATTGAAAAGCAGTGAGCTTGTTTACGCTATGGCCTCAGGATCATTCATCATGTCGGCAAGCATAACGCTATCAACATACGTTTCGATTGCGTTATCAAGGCCCTCCCAAAAAGCGATGGTATTGCACTCTTCTCTACGCGGGCAGACGCCAAAATCCTCTTCAAGGCACGCCACGGGGGCACAGCTTCCTTCGGCGGCGCGCAGCACATCGCCAGCAGTCATCTCGGTTGCTAATCGCGTAAGAACGTAGCCACCATGAGCGCCACGCATGCTCTTGAGCAAATCAGCGCGAACCAAACTTCCAGCAAGCTGTTCGAGGTACTTAATGGAAATCGCTTGGCGTTCGGCAACCTCGCGCAATGGCACACGCGCACCTTCGCCTTGCTGGGCGATATCGATCATCAATCGAAGCGCATAACGCCCTTTTGTTGAAATCATCATGGCTGCCTCCGTTTCCGCCACCGATGGCGGTTTAAGCTTGACTGCGCTTTGGTTGGTCCCCTCAGCGACAAAACAATGACAAGCTTCCCACAATTCCTTGTCACATTGTACCCTTCAACAGCCCCGATAGTACCATAAAGAACAGGCATAACTAGGTTTGCGACCGAATTATCACTACGAGCATCATAGTTTCTTTAGCGGCGATTTCTCCTAGTATATTACTATATTTTTCTACCATTCAGCAACAGCACCTTGACAGGAAGCAGGATCGGAGTATCTTATTCCTAGTAATATACTATGATTTATTAAAGCCTATTTATTTTTGGTCGAACACGTACCGTAAAGTTCTTTACGGGAGCACAGAAGCATAAGACGAGGAGCAAAACCATGAACACACATTCAATCGAAAGCCTGATCGGGAACACTCCCTTACTTGATATTTCTAATCTACTGGGAGACGAACGTTCTGTAACTTTACTCGCCAAATACGAAGCTGCCAACCCCGGCGGCAGTGTGAAAGATCGTATTGCGCGAGCAATGCTCGATGAGGCCGAGGCGCAAGGTCTCCTTGCTCCTGGCGCAACCATCATTGAGCCTACCAGCGGAAACACAGGCATAGGTCTAGCCATGCTTGCAGCAGCACGTGGCTACAACCTCACCCTTACCATGCCCGAAACCATGAGCATCGAACGACGCAAATTACTTGCTAGCTACGGTGCCAACCTTATTCTCACTGAAGGAAGTAAAGGTATGCCCGGCGCCATTGCGAAAGCTGAGGAGCTCGCCGTCGAAAATCCTGAGGCATTCATGCCCCGTCAGTTTGAGAACCCCGCAAACCCCCGCGTGCATTATGAGACAACGGGTCCTGAG
>JAVWLC010000096.1:0-4475 GCA_036638175.1 Raoultibacter sp.
GATGCCGTGCTGCTTGCAAGCGGCCCGCTCACCAGTGCTACTTTGGCAGATGCTATTGTCGCGCTTACGGGGAAAGAGCACTTTGCGTTTTATGATGCAGCTGCCCCCATTGTTATGGCTGATTCGCTCGATCGATCCAAGATATTCGTCCAGAACCGCTACGAAGAAAGTGGCGATGGCGGCGATTATTTGAACGCACCGTTTTCAAAAGAAGCCTACGAAGCTTTCATCTCTGAGCTTGTAGCTGCACAACGGGTAATTGCCAAGGACTTTGAGACACGAGATTTGTTCCAAGCATGCCAACCCATTGAAGAAATTGCCCGCAAAGGCATAGATGCACCACGGTTTGGAACCTTGAAGCCTGTGGGGCTAACCGATCCTGCAACGGGAAGACGGCCTTGGGCTGCATTGCAGCTACGCGCCGAAGATGCCAATGCGCAAAGCTACAACTTGGTCGGGTTCCAAACAAACCTTACGTTTTCTGAGCAAGCTCGCGTCTTTAGAATGATTCCTGGCCTTGAGCATGCGGAATTTGCACGTTATGGAGTAATGCATCGCAACACCTTTATCGATGCACCGCATCTCTTAGATGCAGATTTGGTCGTGCGGACAACGCGCGAATCGGCCTGTCCTGTTTACGTAGCTGGTCAACTTGCAGGCACCGAAGGGTACTGTGAAGCAATTATGTCTGGCTTGCACGCAGCACTTTCGATATTCGCGTATCTAACTGATTGTGATATGCCGAAGATGCCCGCGGATACTGCATTTGGATCGTTGCTTGCCTACGCAACCGATCCCGCAGTTGAAGATTACCAGCCTATGCACGTGAATTTCGGGATTATAGAACCACTTGCCGAGCGCATCAAAAATAAAGGTCAGCGTTATGCTGCGTATGCCGCTCGCGGAAGCGAGGCGTTGGTGCCTTATAAACAACGGCTCACAGATTTAGGACTTCTCCATCATGGATGATGAAGATATCGATCTCGAAGATGAGCAGGCGTTATCGCTGCTCGATGGCTATATTGAGCACCTGCAAATTGAGCGGGGCGTTTCGCAGAACACTGTTCGCGCTTATCGTATTGATATTCTCGATTATTTGCGTTGGGCGCAGCGATCCGAGATTGCTGCCGTGCAGGCAAATCATCGTCAGTTACGCCTCTACCTTGGGGAGCTTGATCGCGCGCAGTATTCACGAACCACTATCAACAGGCGTCTCAGCGCTTTGCGGGGATTCTTTTCGTGGATGGCAGGCGTGGGCGCCATCGAGAGTGATCCTGCTGACGTACTGCAAGGACCTAGGCAGCCAAGAGCATTGCCATACACCATTCAACCTGCTGATATGGCAAAGATTCTGTGTGTGTATAGTGGGAAAGACATCGCAGGAAATACTCGCGAACAATCGCCAGTCGACATGAGAAACCAGGCGATTCTCGAGCTGTTCTATGCTTGCGGAGCGCGTGTTGCTGAAGCATCAGGGCTGCTTTTATCGAATGTTGATCTTGATCACAACCAGGTAAAACTCATTGGTAAAGGCAACAAGGAACGCATTGTTCCTATCCATCAGCTTGCCGTGTCATCCATGACGCGCTATTACTATTTCGGTCGCCCTAAGCTTCTTCGTGATCATCAATGTGAGCATTTCTTTGTGTCAACGCGGGGAAACCAAATGGGAACCGATGCCATGCGGAAAATGTTCAAGGCAACCATGCGCTTGGCAGGGGTTGATGAGACGCTATCGCCTCACGCCATGCGTCACACCTTTGCAACTGACATACTGCGCGGTGGCGCTGATTTGCGAAGCGTGCAAGAGATGCTTGGCCATGCAAGCTTATCGACAACACAAATCTATACACACCTTTCGCCTGAACGTCTAAAAGAAGTACACGGTCAGGCGCATCCTCGCAGCAAAACGTAAGACCACGCCTTCGATATGCTGGCTTCACACTAGAGCCGTCGTCTACGGACGCAGTTTGTGGGCTGTGAATTCGTTATGAACATTGTTCATAAATCCAGATATCGTGGAAAAACCTTCTATAGTGAACACTGTTCATAAACGGAGGTGACCGACGTGGCTCGACCAAGCATAAATAAAGAAGCAGTGGGCCAAGAGGCTTTTCGCCTTGCATGCGAACACGGCTTTTCGTCGGTGAGCATTAGGGCCGTAGCCACGGCGTGTGGTGTGTCGGTTGGTTCAATCTACAACCATTATCCTTCGAAGGATGATTTACTGACAGAAGTTGTGGCGCTATTCTGGCGCGAGGCGCTTGAAGGAAGGCGAGCTATTTGTTGGCTACATCGAGCGCGTCTATGTCGCGATGAAACAAGCACTCGCGCAATTTCGCTCTGATTGGCTACCGGAGGTTCGCGCCATCGGAGCCCAAAGCAGCGAAGCTTTCGCCGCGCGCGAGCGGCAGGTCATGGGCCATATTCGCGCAGGACTGCTCTTGGTTCTTGTTCACGATACGCAAGCGCACGTACATCAACTCGGTAACATTACCGAAGAACAGCTCTGTGGCTATTGTCTCGATTCTATGATGACATCATTGAGCGAAGGGGCTGAAAACTGCGCGGTACTTTTAGCGCTCCTCAACAGCTCACTGTATAGAAGGGAAGGGTAGGCAACCATGAATTTTGCGAAGATAGGAACCGAAAAACTGCTCCTCGTGGCGGGCATTGTCTGGATGATTGCAGGTTTCAATATTGCGAATATTGGCATAGGTGCCTACTTATCTGAAGCAGGCTGGATCTTTTGGGTCTCGCTTGTGGGCACCCTTGTCATTTTTATCCTCTTCCATATCTTCATTTTTACAAAAATGGTGGGAAAGCATGCGAATAGGATTCGCGGTTACGAAGAAGATAAAACTCACATCTGGAAATTCTTCGATAAGAAGGGCTATATCGTTATGGCCATCATGATGGGCGGCGGTATTGGCCTGCGGATGTCGGGGCTGATCCCAGAATGGTTTATCGCGTTTTTCTACACGGGATTGGGTCTGGCTTTGTTTGTAGCTGGGTTGAGTTTTGTCATTCGTTATTTCAGGAGTTCTGATCCTAGTTGTCCAGTCATTCCGAGTAAGAATTCCAAATAGCTGCATGCTTTACTGGTACAAGGTGGTTGCGCTATCTTAAGGCAAGAAACAAATTCATGACGGTTTCGGTGAGAATGTCATAAAGCCGTATCTTCAATACGTCTGTACTCACCATGTGAAAGGGTTTTAATGCCGAAGGTTTTTGTCGTAGAGGACGATGCCGCCCTCAGAGGCGAATTGCTCCACATCTTGGGAATACAAGGGTTTGAATGTGCGACGACTGATCGTTTTGCGGCAGCTGTTGAAGATATTCTCGCCTATGACGCAGATTGTGTTGTACTTGATCTCAAGTTGCCTGAGGTATCTGGTTTTGACATTTGCCGCGATCTTAGGAAGAAAAGCCAGGTTCCTGTCATCATGCTGACGTCTTCAGACAGCGAGTTCGATGAGCTCATGAGCATGAACCTCGGCGCCGATGATTACGTCACCAAGCCCTATAATCCTGCAATCCTGGTAGCGCGCATCCAATCGGTGCTTCGCCGTACGCACACGCAAGCTCCCCCTGCGCGCATTACACATAATGGTTTGACGCTTGATCTCGCTCGCGGGTGCGTCTCATCAAAGGATCAAACGGTCGAACTCACGCGAAACGAACTCAAGATCCTGGCGCTGCTCATGGAAAATCACGATACGATTATCTCGCGGCAAGAAATTATGAACGAACTGTGGCAGTCAGACGAATTTATCGACGATAATACGTTGACGGTCAATATCAATAGGTTACGGAAAAGCTTGGCGGATATCGGTGTTGTTGACTATCTTTCAACGCGTCGGGGCCAAGGCTATATCGTATAAGGAACACATGAGCATACGAGCATACATACGAGATCGCTTCGTCGGTATTGTGGTAGGTGTTTTTTGTATCGCGCTTGTTGCCTGGATGACCTCAGTTCTTGGCATGGGAGTGCCAGCAATTATTTTCATGTCGTTTGTTGCATCGGCTGCCTGCGTTATCGTGCTTGTTCATGGATATGTGCAGCGGCGTAGTTTCTATGTTGAGCTTGATGCTGCGGCGCAAAAACTGATGATGGAATCACAGGCTTTTTTGGTCGCAGATCTCATTGATCGCCCGACTTTTCTCGAGGGCGAAATAACCTATGACATACTGCGCGACATGGGAAAATCGATGAACGATGAAGTGATTCGCTCACGCACGCAAGTTGAGGAATATCGCTCATACATCGAAACGTGGATCCATGAGATCAAAACTCCCATTGCGGCAGCACGGCTGATGGCAAGTGATCTGCGGGGAAGCGAAGCCATGAAGCTGCGCGCCGAGATCGACCGGATTGAATCATACGTTGAACAAGCGCTCTACTATGCGCGTTCGACTTCGGTTGAAAAGGATTACGCGATTCGCGAGTTTTCTCTTGCGGAGTGCGTGCG
>JAVWLC010000096.1:4485-8289 GCA_036638175.1 Raoultibacter sp.
GGTAAAGAAAAACGCATCGTTTTTGATTGGGAAAGGTGTTGCTCCTTCGATTGACGTTGCGGAAGACGTTATCATTTTCGCTGATGGGAAGTGGCTCAAATTCGTGATCGGGCAGCTCCTCGTAAACGCCGCAAAGTACGAATCAACCACCATTGCTATCTCATCAAGGCTTGAGGCAGATGGGACCTCTGACGCCCACACGGTCCTGATCATTGCAGATGACGGATGCGGAATCCCTGCTGCCGACATCAACTCCGTGTTTGAAAAGGGGTTCACGGGCGAAAATGGCCGAAAGTTTGGATCTTCGACGGGTATGGGTCTTTTTCTCTGTGCGACGATGTGTGCAGAGATGGGCCTTGGTATTTCTATTGCGTCTGAGGAGGGAGCAGGAACACGCGTGATGATTGCGTTTCCTCATGATCGCCGCAGGCTCGATATGTTGAATTGATCACCCGCTATCTGCAATCTTACAAAACCGTAAGATGCGTGTAAGTCCAATCGATGGCACCTGATCATGGCGTCCTTTACGCTGGTATAGTCAAGTGAAAGGAGCCAATCATGAACGAGAATGCAATCATTCTTATCCTCGAGGCAATTGACACAATCAGAGGATTTTTTACTATCGGAATGAAAACGAAGAAGTGCGAGGAGTAGGACCATGGCAGAAGCATTCGCAACACCAGCATCAACGCAGGCGCAAGGATTTTCTTTTGCCGCTTCTTCCTCGGGCGTGCACAGTGGAGGTCCGATTTTATCGGTAAAGCAGATTGAGAAAGTGTTTGGCACCAAGGATTCGGTGACGCATGCCCTCAATGGCGTGAGCTTTGATGTGAACAAAGGTGAGTTCGTGGGTATCATGGGACCATCGGGCTCGGGCAAAACAACGCTGCTCAACTGTGTGGCTACCATTGATACCGTGACCAGCGGACACATTGTCATTGGTGGGCGCGATATCACCGCTTTGCGCGCAAAGGATCTCGCACGGTTCCGCCGCGATGACTTGGGCTTCATCTTCCAGGATTCCAACTTATTGGACACGCTGACAGGATTTGAGAACATTTCACTTGCTTTGTCGATCAAAGGTGTGCCAGCATCCGAGATCACCGGAAAAGTGAACGCCATTGCAGCAACGCTAGGCGTTACTGATGTGCTGAAGAAATATCCTCATCAGATGTCAGGTGGACAGAAGCAGCGCATTGCTGCAGCGCGCGCTATGGTTACTGATCCGCAGCTTGTATTGGCTGATGAGCCAACGGGCGCGCTTGATTCCCGCAGTGCGACGGTCATGCTCGAGACCATGGAAATGATGAATCAGCAGCTCGGTGAAACCATTATGATGGTTACCCATGATTCCTATGCAGCTTCGTATGCAAAGCGCATCCTGTTCATTAAAGATGGCAAAGTCTTCAATGAGATTCGCAAGGGCGATACGTCGCGCAAAGATTTCTTCAGTCGCATTATGGAGGTCGTTACGTTCTTGGGAGGCGATATCAACGATGCGATGTAAACTCGCTTTCCGTAATATTCGCCGCTCAATCAAAGACTACGCCATTTATTTCATCACGCTGGTCTTTGGTGTGGCCGTGTTTTACGCATTCAACTCAATTCATAGTCAATCGATCCTGTTTGACTTAGAAGAAAACGCAAGTCTTTCCGTCTTCGAAATGACGGGTACCTTTCTTGCTTTTTTCTCGGTAGTTATTGCTTTTGTACTGGGATTTCTTGTTATCTATTCAAACCGTTTTCTCATCAAACGACGCAAGCGTGAGTTTGGTATTTATCTCACACTTGGCATGAAACCCTCGGCTGTTTCGCATATTGTCCTTCTTGAGACGCTGATCGTGGGACTGGTTTCGTTTGTTGTTGGTGTCGTGTTGGGCATAGCACTTTCTCAGGGGCTTTCATTTTTAACTGCTTCAATGTTCAATGTTCCCATGGTGCACTATCAATTCGTTTTCTCGATGGATGCCTTCCTCGCAACAATGGGCTGTTTTGCGCTCATCTTCGTTATTGTTGCAATCTTCAACACGTTTACGGTCAGTCGATACAAATTGATCGATTTGTTCTCGGCAACAAGCAAAAGCGAAAGCCTGAAAGTCCGCAGTCCGTGGGCGAGTCTCGCGGTGTTCGTTGTTTCGATAATTGTTTTGGCGGCGTCGTACATTTTGCTGATCCAAAATGGCTTGGTTATGCTTGATGATCCGAAGTTTTACTGGGCAACAATCCTCATGATTGTTGGCACAACTCTGTTCTTCTACGCACTTGCTGGCTTTACGATCCTTGTAATCCAGCGCACACGTGGCATTTATTTCCACAAGCTCAACGTGTTCACGCTGCGCCAGATTTCCAGCAAGGTCAACACGGCGTTTCTTTCACTTTCGCTCGTATGCGTCATGTTGTTCTTCAGTATCACGGTGTTCTCATGCGGTATGGGCATGGTTGAATCGTTTACCAAGGGAACCGAAAAGGGAACGCAGTACGATGCATCGCTGTCGGCAAATCTTTGGTGGGATACCCAAAATATCGAAGAGCAAGATGCAGAATATCGCGCAGATGCTGAACGTGTTTTGGCACTTGCTGCTGAAAACAACTATGAAATTGCTCCCTACCTCGAAGAACTCGGTGTTGATTTCGCTCCTTTTGTAAAAGCAATGGGACAGGTAGATATCTATTTTGTACCGGGTCTTACCTATGGCGATATGATTGACGTTTCTGGAGTTGATTTGGGCGAGGATCGCGCTCAATCTGGGGCTGATATGAAGGTCCAAGTTATTAGCGTCACGCAATATAATGCCTTGCGCGCAATGGTTGGCGAAGAACCAATTGATGTCGGAAGCGATGGCTACGCAGTTAATAATATTGCAGAAATTGGGCTAGATCTTTCTCGTCAACTCGCCGAACTGGATACCAGTATTGCCATCGCAGGACATGATCTGAAGAGTGTTGATAAAGCTATTCTGAGCACACCGCTTGAAGTTCATGCTTTCGCTAGCGATGTAGCGCAGCTGATTGTGCCTGATGCGGTTATTAAAGACCTCGGTGGTATCGCACCTTATACGAGTTATCTCAACGTCGATTATAGTGTCGACAGAGAAGCGGGAGATGCTGCTCTTTATGCTGAGCTCAAGAGAGTTCTTCCGCCAACTGAAACGTATGATTGGGGCGGACCAGCGTTTGCGAGCGATTCCTGGCCTGTATCTTCAGTGTTTACTGCCGAGGAAATTCTTGTGCAAGCAGGCGGTATGCGCATGATGATCACGTATCTTGCGCTCTATATCGGATTTGTTTTCCTTATTACCACAGCAGCGGTCCTGGCTATTCAACAGCTCTCTGAGGCAAGCGATAGTATGGAACGTTACCGACTGCTTTCAAAGCTCGGATGTGATCGCTCTATGATAGCTGGATCACTGAGAACGCAAGTGCTCGTGTACTTTTTGGCTCCGCTGGGACTTGCCGTGTGTCACTCGTGTTGTGCGATCGGCGTCTTGAGCGTGACCATGTTTTCGGCCTTGGGTGTGTCAATTGGGGGTGCGGCACTCATGACAGTCGGACTTGTACTCGTTGTGTACGGGTCATACATGCTGGTCACTTACCTTGCTTCACGAGGAATTGTCGATCAAGCAATTAAAATGCACTAGTTGATGAGTTTTGAGTCCGCCTGGCGGGAACATCCCGCCGGCGGGCTTGCTCTATTTTCCGATGAGATGCCTGATGGCGGCAATGGGATGCTTTGTCATCATGCGAGGGCCTGCATGGCGCATCACAGCGCGGATTTTTTCACGCTCTTCAGGCTTATAGCAATGA
>JAVWLC010000097.1:0-6128 GCA_036638175.1 Raoultibacter sp.
GGCCATGGTTCATCCATTCGCTCTTGAATTGCCTTGAGAAACCCATCTATTTCATGGCGATGACTCTTCTCAAACAGGGCGGCAAACTGATCTCCGCTGTATCGATAGAGCCAAGGAGTTTTCGCGATTGAGCTGAGGTAGGATGCAAAAGAGCACAGGAAACTGTCGCCGCTATCTGAGCCGAATTTGTCGTTGACGAACTTAAAGTTATTAACTGAAACAATAACAATAGAAATGGGTGCTTGGCGCTTTTTTTCAAGTGCTAGCATTTTTGAGAATTCTTGTCGGTTGGGTATGCGCGTAAGAAAGTCGATTGAGATTTGCTTGTTTTGCAGATAGAGGTACACGATAAGGAGCGAACAGACGGCGGCTGATCCGCTGAGAATGTAATAGGGAAAAATTTGCTGAATAACAATGACCACAATAGCAACGAGCGGAAAGGTTGTTAAGATTTTAGTTATAGCGGGATCAACGACATTTCGAGACGAAAAAGCGAGCCCGAAGCATGCGAGGCAATAAACATAGAAAACAATATAGGTTGATAACACGAGGGGCCCTTGATGATAACCTCCGCTGGCATCAAGATAAAAAATCCAATTGGTAAAAGGGTTTAGCAAAACGCAAACGAAATACAGCAGATAGGGGATTGTGCCTAGTGTCGCGATGATCTTTTTCTGAGGGTATGCCTCAGAAATGGTTGCATAGATGTAGTAGAAATAAGCGGCGCTCATGAGAGGCGTAAAGACGAAGTAGAGCGTAGTGATGAGCCAGGTTATGTTGGTTATTTCTGGTATGCCATTATCGATGAGAATCGAAGACGCAATGTTCAGTCCAATTGCGAAAACAGTGATGATGAGACACGCTTGGAAAATCCTATTTTTTAGGCTTGGAGTGAGGTAGCTCTTGCGCGAATAGGCCAAGATAATGCACGCAATGGTAAACGCAATAATCTCGGCAGTATAGTTCCACATAGCGAGAGTCCGAATCCTCCCTGCGGGACGGTTAATGGTGATTAATTGTATCGTATATAGTGCGTCTAATGTTGGTGATACCTATAATGGGTTCCTTACTATGCTTGAGACTCATGACTGAGGATGCGAAATCGTATGGATATTCGAGTGCTACGTTATTTTTTAGCTGTTGCTCAAGAGGGAAACATCTCTCAAGCTGCTGAGACCCTTCATATGACGCAGCCAACGCTTTCTCGCCAGCTCATTGATCTTGAAGCTGACCTCGGCGTTCAACTTTTTGTGCGGGGAAAACGTAAGATCACCCTTACCGACGAAGGAGTTCTCCTTCAAAAAAGAGCTGAGGAAATTACCGAACTAGTTGATAAGACAGAGCGTGATATTAAGCATGAGCAGGGTGTTGTTGCTGGCGTTGTTTCAATTGGGGGAGGAGAAACCCATGCAATGCAAACGGTCGCCCGTATGGCCTGCGATATTCAGCGAGACTATCCTCATGTGAAATTCGATCTCTATAGTGGTAATGCTGACGATGTTGCCGATAAGCTTGACAAGGGGTTAATCGATTTCGGCATCTTTATTGGACCAGCTAATGTTACAAAATACGAATCGTTGAGTCTCCCTGAAAGGGATGTTTGGGGCGTACTGATGCCTCGAAAGAGCATACTTGCGAAAAGCGATGCAATTTCCCCTGCTCAGTTGTTCGATTTGCCGCTTATCGGCTCTCGCCAGACGCTTGTTAACAAAGAGATGTCTGAGTGGTTTGGAAGAGATTTCGATAAGCTCAACATTGTTGCTACCTACAATCTTTTATATAATGCTTCGCTTTTGGTGCAAGAAGGGCTCGGTTATGCGTTGTGCCTCAACAACATAATCAATACCGAAGGCTCCGAACTTGTTTTTCGCCCATTGACGCCAAGCCTTGAGGCTCATCTCGATATAGTTTGGAAGCGCAATCAGGTGTTTTCTCGGGCTGCAGCGGTGTTTATGGAAAGTATTTTTGCCCGCGTTGAACACGCAGTCGTAGGCGAAGATAATCGAAACGAGGATCTTAAGAATACCTATAAAGCATAGTAAAGTATTTAATATAGGTATTTTACATGTTACTGATTCGTTCATATACTCATTGAGTCTGAACACTTACAAAGAAATCGGTAACACCCATGAACAAAGTAACTTCATCAAGCCTTGCCTCAGTCTTATTGGTTGCCCTTGCATTCGTTCTTGGGTTTGCTGAGTTTATTCTTATCGGCATTGTCCCTGATGTCTCAGAAGCTCTCAATGAATCGCTTACTTTGATCGGTGATATTGTGGGCTTTTATGCTTTAGCCTGTGCTGTGGCAACTCCGTTTGTAACGCTTTTTGCGGGGAGGTTCCGAAGGTTTTCAGTCCTTGTTGTTCTCCTTATAGTTTTTTGTGCGGGGAATCTCTTGACTCTGTTTGCTGATAGCTATTGTGTGCTGCTTATATCTCGCATCTTAGCGGCATCGACTTCAGGAGCCTTGATGGCTATCGCTATGACCTTCGTCCCTGATATTGTTGATGAGAAGAATGTCGCTCGCGTGCTGTCTTTTGTATTCGCTGGTTTTTCTGTTTCGAGTGTACTGGGTGTTCCTCTCGGTGCGTTGGTTGCAGAGGCTTGGTCGTGGAAGGCAGCATATGCTGCGGTGTTCGCCCTAGGGCTTGTTGTTGCTCTTGCCTTGTGGTTCGTGCTTCCCCGAACGGGTGGCCTGGACGTACCCGCAACTGTTCGTGAGCAACTTCACTTATTGCGCGACAAACGGGTTCTTTTTGCGAGCGCAATGATCGTGTGCGGAGCAGCGTCAACCTATGTATTCTATACATATTTAACCCCCATACTTGAATCGATTATGCTGCTGTCGCTTTGGGAGGTTAGCGTCGTTTTGCTCATGTTTGGTGCGGCCTGTGTTGCCTCGAATTTGATGAGTGGATTTGTGGCACAACGATGGGGGATAAAAGGCTTGGTACTTGTCTTTATTGTCCAGGCGATTCTCCTTGCGTTGACTGCCGCGACAGTTCCAGTTGTTAGCGTTGGTCTTGCGAACATCATGTTGGTGGGTTTAACAATGTATGTAATGAACTCATCGGTCCAGATGCTCTTTCTTACGGTGGCAAAAAACGATTATCCTTGCGCTCTCACGTTCTCGTCATCGATGCATCCGATGTCGTTTAACGCTGGAATTGCGCTCGGCTCGTTTGTCGGTGGTGTTGTGGTGAATACCTCGGGATTGCTTGCGACAGGCCCAAGTGGTGCATTCCTTGCGCTGGGCGCAGCTGTGATCAGTGTTGGACTGACGCGAATCATAGGGAGGGCAACGCAGAAGGGTGAAAAGGATGAAAAAGATTCCAGTGGTACTTGCATTGACCGTACTTCTGAGCCTCAGCGGCTGCGCGGTTGACGAGGAGGCACTACCCGATATCGCACCGAGCTACGCTGAGGATTCAACGAGCGAACAGGAGACAGACGAGCAGGGTACGACGCTTGTTGCTGTTGTCGTGGGAGATCGTACGTTTGAAATGAGGCTGTATGAAAACGAAACATCTGAAGCCTTCGCCACGTTACTTCCTCTCACCATAACGATGGATGATCTTCATGCTAACGAAAAGTTTTACTATCTTGAGGAAGGACTGCCGTCAAATGCATTGCCAGTATCCGAAATCAACACAGGTGACTTGAGTCTCTTTGGCTCCGATTGTCTCGTGCTGTTCTATGAGGACTTTGCTACGTCATTTTCATATACGCCGATTGGCTCAATTGACAATCCGACAGAGCTTGCTGAGGCGGTTGGTTCTCACGGTGTTGAAGTAAGTTTTCGTGCTCAGTAAAAACGTTGCTTGCCCCCGATAATGGAGGTTAGTAAGTCATTGCGTTACCGTTCCTTTTCAACAGAATGTTTTGCGTTACCATTTGCTCCGACACAAAGTTCGCATACTGCGATTGTAAGGAGTGACATGAGCGCATTACGAATTGGAATTCTCGGCTATGGCAATCTTGGGCGTGGCGTTGAATTGGCTATTAGGCAGCAAGGTGATATGGAGCTTGCGGGCATTTTCACCCGTCGAGATCCTCGTAGCTTGACGCCAGCAACAGAAAACGTACCTGTTCGTTCTGTTGAGGAACTTGAGACCGATGCGGCAAATGATATTGACGTGCTGATTCTCTGCGGTGGAAGTGCGACGGATCTGCCAGAACAGACACCTCACTATGCTGCTAAGTTTAACGTTATCGATAGTTTTGACACCCACGCAAGTATCCCAGAGCATTTTGCTGCGGTGGACAAGCAGGCGAGTGAAGGCGGAACCGTAGCCATCATCTCGTGTGGTTGGGATCCTGGTCTTTTTTCGCTTAATCGACTCTATGCAACCTCGGTCCTACCACAAGGCACTGACTATACGTTTTGGGGACACGGCGTGAGCCAGGGACATTCCGATGCGATCCGTCGAATTGAAGGCGTTGCTGATGCAAAGCAATACACCATTCCTGTTGAGGCAGCCCTTGACGCCGTTCGATCAGGCAGTAATCCCGAATTGACAACGCGTGAAAAGCACACTCGTGAGTGCTGGGTGGTGCTCGAAGAGGGTGCTGATGAAGCTGTTGTGGCAGAGAGCATTGTGACTATGCCGAATTATTTCGAAGACTACGACACCACTATCAATTTTGTGAGCCAAAAGGAGCTCGATAGCGATCATGCGGCCATGCCTCATGGTGGTTTTGTTTTGCGCAGTGGCAAAACAGGTGATGGAAGTTCTTGCCTGATTGAGTACTCGCTGAAGCTTGGCTCTAACCCCGCGTTCACAGGGTCGGTGCTTGTGGCTTATGCTCGAGCTGCATATCGACTGGCGAGGGAGGGTCAAACAGGAGCAAAGACGGTCTTTGACATTGCGCCTTCGTATCTTTCTGAACAAAGTGACGAATATCTGCGTGCACATCTTTTGTAAGCGCGCGTAACCGCTCAAGCGCCTCAATCAACAAAACGCTCAAGCCGATTCGTTTGAGCGTTTTGTTTTGCGTGGGTGACGCTTTTGCGGATGCGCACCAAAACGAGATGCGTTACTTAAGCAGAAGGTGCGCTGCCTGCTTTGCTGGATGAGGGGGAGGTCGTGCCAGAGGAGCTTCCGCCTGAGCCTGATCCCGTGCCTGGGTTGGTGCTAGAGCCTGAGCCTGAGCCCGTCCCTGGATCCGTTTCCGACCCTGAGCCAGATCCAGCTTCAGACCCAGAACCTCCCGAGCCAGATCCTGCTCCGCCGCTTTCGCTTCCTCCTGAGCCGCTGGTGGAGCCTCCTGACCCGCTTGTTCCACCAGAACCTTCTTGTCCTGTATTGCCTGATCCTGAGGAACCGTTTTCGGTACCCGATCCCGATGGCTTGTTGTTTGCACTACCGTTGGATGTTGATTCTTCTGGCTGTGAAGTATGCGAATCTGTCGATGTTCCGCCGTCAGTGTTTGTGTTGGTGCCCGCATTGCTTCCGCTTGCTGTGTACTCTTGAGTGGCAATCCCGATAAGTGGAGCGGTTTTGGTACCAAGGCCTTCGCCAGTTGTTGCGAAATTGATAACAAAGGCAGAAAGGACAACTGCCGCCAGCGCTGACACGACCGACACGGCAATCACACTCCGCTTCGTTTTCTTGCGACTGCGTAAAAGCTGAGCGCGCCGAACGGTGATGTCTTCACTCAAACGCGGATCGTCGATGTTTGGCGTTCTCGTTTTCCGTATAACACCACGAGTGATGAGTGCGGTTTCACCCGCTGGTTGTGATTCCTGCGAGCTATCTGTTTCTTGTGTGCTTGTGCCCGTCAAGCTAACGGTAGGGCTCAGGTCGCGAATTTTATCAGCCGAGGCACTCAGAAACTTTTTATAGAGTTGAGAAGCCACAGCAGAGACGATAGAGCCTACCGCCACACCAATAACCGAACCTGCAATTCCTATCTGGGAAGCTAGGAGCATTGAGGTTACTGCAGCAAGTGCACCTGCTATTATCTGCGACAGCGACAAGCCATCGAATATGCCTTCGATTTTCTTCTTCTTGCGTGATTCTTCCATGCTGATCATCCTTGTACTCGTAAACGGTGAGTCATATGCTTGCGATTATTTCCTTACGAACATAACGTACACGTGTGAAGAGCTTCCGATGTTCATGGAA
>JAVWLC010000097.1:6138-8274 GCA_036638175.1 Raoultibacter sp.
GTTATCGCTATGCCATGAAATATGCAAAGCTTCTTCGCTCAAGGCACAAAAATGCTGGTGGCTTTCTCATGCAAGATGAGCAGGATGGGGTAGTTTTCTATGGGTAAGTACATCGAAGCCCACAAAGTGCCCACAAACAAGCCTTCTTCGTCTTCCTGAGTAAAAAACCATTGCAACCACGCCACCGGGCGTATATAATTTTCGTTTGCGTCTGGTCGTGGATGGATACACCCGGACGCGTGGAACCTCGGAGTCGTAAGCATCTCACTCCATACAGGGTGTTAAGCGGCAATCGGGTCCACACAGCTTACTAGGGTCTTTTGGGGTGCGCAGGGAGTGTGCGTGCGAGCAGAGGACCAGCAGAAAGGAAAGAAATGGGAGTCAAGCAATACAAGCCGACAAGCCCCGGCAGGCGCTTTCAGACGGTTTCGGATTTTGCCGAAATCACCTGCACCACGCCGGAAAAGTCGCTGTTGACGCCGTTGCCTAAAAAGGCCGGCCGCAACAACAACGGCCGTATCACCACCCGCCATCAAGGCGGCGGTGCTAAGCGTCGTTACCGTATTATCGATTTCAAGCGCAACAAAGATGGCATTCCTGCCAAAGTTGCTACTATCGAATACGATCCGAACCGCAGCTCGCGCATCGCTCTTCTGAACTATGCAGACGGCGAGAAGCGCTACATCCTTCACCCGAAGGGTTTGCGCGTAGGCGATACCGTCATGAGCGGCGTTGAGGCTGACATCAAGCCTGGCAACACGCTTCCGCTGTCGGCAATCCCTGTCGGTACCCTTGTTCATGCCGTTGAATTGCAGCCTGGTCGCGGTGCGGCTCTCGCTCGTTCTGCTGGCACGAGCATTCAACTCATGGGTAAGGAAGGCGATTACGCCATCCTCCGTATGCCTTCCTCCGAAATGCGTCGCGTGCTTGTTGCTTGCCGCGCAACCGTCGGTGAAGTTGGTAACTCTGAGCATGGCAACATCAAGATCGGTAAAGCAGGTCGTAATCGCTGGAAGGGCATCCGCCCAAGCGTTCGCGGTACTGTTATGAACCCGGTCGACCACCCGCACGGCGGCGGCGAAGGCAAGAACAAGTCCGCTGGTCGTCACCCGGTCACTCCTTGGGGCGTTCCCACGAAGGGCCACCGTACCCGCAACAAAAAGAAGGCTTCGAGCCGCTTGATTATTCGTCGTCGTAAGAAGTAGCGGAAAGACGTTAAGGAGTAGATGTGAGTAGAAGTTTGAAAAAAGGTCCTTTCGTCGAACCGCGCCTTCTCGATCGCGTTGAAGCGATGAATGCGGCAGGCGAAAAGAACGTCATCAAGACCTGGTCTCGCGCCAGCACCATCTTCCCGGAAATGGTGGGTCACACCATTGCCGTTCATGATGGTCGCAAGCACGTACCAGTATATGTAACCGAATCCATGGTCGGTCATAAGCTCGGAGAGTTCGCACCTTCGCGTACGTTCCGTGGCCATTCGGCTGACAAAGGCAAGCGATAGGAGGACGCGAACATGGAAGCAAAAGCAGTAGCGCGTTTTGTGCGCGTCTCACCCCGCAAGGCCCGCATTGTTATTGATCTCATCCGCGGCAAGTCAGTACCTGCTGCTCGTGAGATCCTGCAATTCACTAACCGTGGCATCGCTGAGACGGTCGAGAAGACCCTGAACTCTGCTGTTGCCAACGCCGAGAGCAACCAGCACGTTCGTGCCGAGTCTCTTGTCGTTAAAGCCGCATTTGCTGACGAGGGTCCTACGCTCAAGCGTATCCGTCCCCGCGCAAAAGGCTCCGCATCGCCTATTCGTAAGCGTACGAGCCATATTACTATCATCGTTGCACCACGAGAGGAGGCATAAAGCACATGGGTCAGAAAGTAAGCCCTACCGGATTCCGTCTTGGCATCACCGAAGAATGGCGTAGCCGTTGGTATTCCGACAAGGATTATGCGAAAAACCTTGAGAACGACCTGGCTATTCGCAAGTTCCTGGACAAGTATCTTGTTCGCGCTGCCGTCTCCAAAGTGGAAATTGAGCGCGCAGGTGACAAGATCAAAGTCATCATCACCACAGCACGCCCTGGCGTTGTTATTGGTAAGAAGGGTGCCGAGATCGACACGCTTCGTAAAAAGCTTGATGCT
>JAVWLC010000098.1:0-8197 GCA_036638175.1 Raoultibacter sp.
GATTCTTTCAAAGCGAGTTTCGCGCGGTCTATCATCTGCGGGAAAGATATTTCAACATCATCTATAACGTAAATTCCAAACTCCGCCGTCGGAAGGCTCCAAACGGGACTTTCCACAATGATATAGTCTTCGGCGTATTCAAACCATTCAATCAGACGCTCACGCATCTCTACTTCATCGATGTATTCAATGAGGAGACAGAAATTATCAGCCGAAAGGCGTCCAAGAATTTCCCCTTCGCGCAGACCACACTCAATAATTTTACTGAACGCAACTAACAGCTCATCACATACACGTCTGCCAAATTGCTCGTTGAGCACCTTGAATTTCTCCAAGTTGGTATACACCAAAGCAAAACGACGGCCCTTCGCCTCGTCAAGCGAATCCCGCGCAAGCTCGTAAAATCGTGCCATGGTATTGCCGCCCGTAACCTCATCAACGTATGCCGCGCGTTCAAGGCGGTGTCGATTGCGCGCCGAGATGAACAAGATGAAGCTAACAAGCGCAGCAAATACCGTAGTAATGACACCGCAGATCAAAAGCGTTGAATTCAAAAGTAAATCCGATTTTGCATTAACGGAATTGGCTGGAACAAACGTTATGAGATACCAATTCTTTGGCGCAACAGGGGTATACACCGCATAATAACGAATACCCTTGTTTGTAAAGCGAATTTCTCCAACTTCGTTTTGAGCGATAGCGGCTTTTATATCTTCAACCCCACCACCAACAGCCTCATCAGAATCACTGATTGTTGTCAGGACGTTGTGTCCGATTTCAAAAGACGCTTCGGAGGCCGAACGAACAACAGTAGTTCCATCCACCTCAAAAATACAAGAAAACGCATTGCCTCCAAACGCCGACATAGAAAGGGTTTGATCAAATGTTGCCAGATCATAACTTGCAGCCAGTGCAATCATGGATATACCATCGACAGAATAGCCACTCAACGGCATAGATATCATGATTCGTTCTTCATTGTTGATTGTTTGGGCACTTGATATGGTCGCGTGATTTCCAAGCACCTCCTCGAGAAAATCAGGATCGTGATCGAGCCTTATCACAGAGCCATCCGTGTTATAAGCTCTACCATCTTGATCAATCAGGATGATGTCTTGAAAATCCCAATACTCGCGCTGCTCGTCGACCAGCGCCTGAACCACAGGAAACGAATCAGCCTTGGAAGCGATTAAGCCCGTTGAAAGCGTTTTCAAAAATGAATAGTTATCGGCAATAATTCGATTGATGTTCGATCCAATGCGCGCAGACACCTCACGAAGATAGCTGCTACTTTCTACCTGAATAGTGGCTTGTAGCTGGTTGTAGTACTGGAAACAAAGCGCGCCAGCAATAGCGCATGCGAGAACGAACGTCGCAACGGCGATAGCAAAAGATCTTCGGGCGGACGACTTTTGACCTGCGGTTCCCACACACAACCCCCCCTGAGCCCAATAAAGCAAGTAGTGTCATCACCCAAAACCACTTTATAGGACTACACTCACTCGTAAAATTCGAATGAAGCGTTCGTGTGCCTTTATTCTACTCCAGGAAAACGCCAAATGAAAATGTGACCTGTTGAAACAACGAAAAGGTTGGCGTTAATCAGCTTTCGGCAAGTTTATAACCAACGCGCCACACCGTCACAAGATAGCGCGGCTTTGAGGGGTCATCCTCGATCTTTTCCCTGATTTTGCGTACGAATACGGTGATGCTATTAGGGTCAGCAACATCAGTTCCGCCCCACAGACCATCCATAATCTGATCGCGCGTAAATACGCTTCCTGCGTCTGAAGCAAGGAGCTCAAGAAGTTCAAACTCACGTGAAGAAAGCGATACGGGCTCACCCCGCAGTTTGACCTCGTATTTCCCAAACATGATTTCCAGATCGCCTACTTGGTAAACTTTACGATTCTTAAGACCCGCTATTGCTTCACCTTTTGTACCTTTATTGCGTCTGCGCAAATGTGCGTTGATGCGCAAAGAAAGTTCTTCGGGCTGGAAGGGTTTGACAAGGTAATCATCGGCACCCGCTTTGAAACCGATGCTTTTATCAACGATATCTCCCTTGGCAGACAAGAACAGGATAGGCACCTTGCGACCTTCAGCGCGAATGGTCTCACAGATCTCAAATCCATTCGTATCGGGCAGCATAACATCGAGAATGAGAAAATCAGGGCGCTCGGCCCGAAGCATAGCAAGGCCATCGATACCGTTTGATGCACAGCAATAGTCATAGCCATCGCGCTCAGCAATTTGCCCGATCAGCACCTGCAGGCTCTCATCGTCATCGATCAGCATGATCTTCGTCATGTTCAACTCCCCCTTGCTGCTCAGTTGGTAGCAACACCGTAAACGTGCTTCCCTCACCAGGCACGCTTTCAACAGCAACCGAACCGCCCAGCATAGTTGACAATTCCTTAACCAACGATAGTCCCAAACCACTGCCGCCGTAACGCCTAACCGTCGACATGTTTTCTTGCGCAAAACGCTCAAAAATCAAGTCCTGTTTATCAGCGGGAATACCAATTCCATTATCGGTCACTTCGATACGCACCATGTTATCCTGTGCCTGATATGTTGCCAAAACGCTAACAACACCTCCTGGTGCAGTGAATTTTATTGCATTACTCACCAAGTTAACTAGGATGCGGCGCACCTTTTCCCAATCGCTTTCGATCAAAGGGACATCAGAGGCAACACGCGTTGTAAACGTGATAGACTTCTTCACCGCAAGAGATTCATTCGATGCTTCAACCATGCCAACAATATCGTTCATATCAACAAGTTCTATGTTGAGCTTTTCGGATCCTGCCTGAATACGTGCGGTCTCAAGCACATTGTCAACCATCTCAAGCAAGATACGACCGTTCTTGTCAATTTCCTGGAGCTGCTTGTAGGCAAGGCCATCCTCATCGGACATGCCTGCTCCCATTAGATCAGTAAAAGCAAGGATCGACGTAAGCGGCGTTCTTAGCTCATGACTCACAATGGCAAGAAAGTCTGATTTGTACTGGTTTTCTTGCTTGAGGCGAGCATTGATTTCTTCTACATGAAGGCGCTGACGCTCAAGTTCTTCGTTTGCCTCCGAAAGCTGTATCGTCCGATCATCAACCTGCGATTCGAGGTTCGTGTAGAGCGACGTGAGGCTTGATGCCATTGACTCATACTGCGCAAACAGGTCCTCTATCTCCTTTGACGAATACAGCGGACTACCTTTTTCAACGATACCCATATCTTCGCTGGGCGCACAATCTGACATCTCAACAAATGAATGGCGAAGACTCGACAAGGGATTGGTAATGAGGCGCGTCAAAACGAAATAAATAATGACCGCCATACTCAGCATGATCGCCAAGAAAAATAAAACGTTGTTGACCACGGCATCCCGCATGTTTGAAAAATAAAGCTCAGTAGGAACTATGACACTTACGGCACCCGCCAAATCACCCGTATCCCAGCCCTCTTTAGGGTAGCCTGTTGGATCTATTTCACCTGCGGGTTTACCGTGGCACTCAATACAGTTTTCCGAAACTTTCATGGCCGATACATAACGAAATACCGATTCGTCACCATTGTCAGAAAACCCATAATACTCTTCAGTTTCTGGTTCACCTTCAAAGACACTCAAGGCAGAAGCTTCATACTCATCAGGGGCATTGTGAATGTTGCGGGGATCCACCTTTGTGAACCGAATGGTGTAATCAGAATTACGCGAAAAGAGCGCAGCAACTGACTTGCCAGCGATGGCGCAGTGCAGGCCTTTGTACTCGTATTCGCCATCAGAGGTATAGTTGATGGTCTCTTGGTTGATCGAGATAAAATCCCAAACGGCATCCATCTCAGCTACCAACATGCGCGATTCTTCAAGAAGTACCGCTTGCGTTGCGCTTTCCTGTGTCTTATACGTCCAAACTATGTCAACAACAAGCAAAACCAGCAGCACCACAGTAAGAAGACCAATGATCTTCGTTTTGAGTCCAATGTTTTTGCCGCTATCAGCCAACGATGCGCCCCCGTTTATTTAGGCTTTACCTAGACACTCAAATCTCACCGCCCAGTATACGGTTCCTCATTATATGGTGTTACCACTCAAAAGATAGGCTTGCGGATCGATAATCTCGGCCGGATGGGCACCGTAGTCTTCTGCCATGGCATCGAGTAAAGCTTCTGCAATAGCCGCCACATTTCGGTAGAACGGTTCTTGAGCACGCGTTTGTACGTTTTTCAAATAGGTGGGCGCAAATACCAGCACATGATCGCTGAGAAATGATTGGATAACGCCACTTTCATCTGGCTTCTCACACAAAAACTCAAGGAAAGAGAGTTCGCTTGCAATGTGATCATCAGGCCTGCTACCTTCCTCGGTTGTTTGCACACCTTGCGCCCGATAACATGAACGCACTTCGAGGGTTGTGGGACCAAAAAGCGTTCTATCATCAGTACGATACACCGATTCATATGGGGACGTATGGCTGGAACCTACCATATAGAACAGATACGTATAATCCCTTCGGACCTCGGTAATAAAAGCATCCAACTCCTCAGATGAAGCGCCCGCCACAGCATCAAGTACATCGAATAAGTCCCGAGCAGCTTGACCAGCCACATCCGCAAATGGCGCTTCGAGCAACAAATGGCGATTTTCTACAAGCCCCCTAATGAACTCGGGTTCAGGGCTCTCTTCAAACAACCGCGCGCAGAAGCCGCACATGATCCGATATGATTCTGCTTGTTCGCGCGTGCTTGCGGTCTCTCTCGTAAGCTCCATTGCAATCCCCTATCGCCTTCGGTTAATCCCTGATGCAAATTGCGCGCCAACTGCAAAAATCCAGCTGCGCGCGCAATCAAGCATGCCGCCTGTAGAGACAGGCGGCATAAAATGGCTACTTCTGATGGCTAATCTCAAGCGGATTCAAAAGGGTTCCGCCTTTGTCAGCATCGCGGTGCAAACCGATGACAACGTTTGGAGCCGTTGTGTCGGTCAATGTACCAATTACAACCGTATCGCCGTATTTAGCACGCAGGTCTTCGATCTTACCAAATTCAAGCGCTCGAACAGGACATGCTTTTGCGCAAGCAGGATCTGGCGTGCCATCTTCGCTTTCATCGCTGCAAAGAATGCACTTGTGAGAAAGACCGTCGGCAAACTGAACGGGATGATTGTAGGGACACGACTTCTCGCACGTCATACAACCGATGCAGACTTCTTTGTCGTTGTTTACGATTCCCGTCTCGGTATCTTTTTGCATTGCGCCCGTTGGGCAATTTGATACACAAGCAGGATTATCGCAATGATTGCAGGTCATGGACGTATAGTACGTAAACGCAGTCGATGTAAAGCTCCCATCAGCCGCCGCTTCCCATGCACCGCCGCCAAACTCATAGACCTTACGAAACTTCTGTGGCACCTCAAGATCATTGCGATCAAAACAAGCCGTCATGCACGCTTTGCAGCCCGTGCAGATATCCGTATTAGCATAAAATCCGTATTGCTCCATGGTCATGACACCCCTTACGCTTTCTCGATTTTGCACAGGTTAGAATGAACGCCGTTGCCCTTAGAAATAGGCGTTGGCCTCGTTGACGTCAGTACCGAAATGCAGCCGCCCTTGTCGAGAACATCTTTACTGCCAAGCGTTGCAGCATCGCGCGATTCAGGATCATACCAAGCACCCTGCGGAATTGAAACAACACCAGGCATAATACGGGGCGTGACCTTCGCCGAAAGCATCGTCTTACCACGCAGCGTCGAAACAATCACGTCGTCGCCATTTTTGACACCGAGCGCCACCGCATCAGGTTCGCTAATCCAGCACTGCTGAGGAGCTACGGACTTCATCCAATCAACGTTGCCGTATGAAGAGTGCGTACGCGTTTTGGTGTGGTGGCCGATAAGCTGGAAGGGATACTCTGCCTTGGTTTCGGTGTCACCAAAGCCCTCAAAGTTATCATAGTAGACAGGCAGGCCAGTAATCTGGTCGCGTCCATCATCAGGAACATACCCGCCACACGTGAGGTCCCACTGCTTTGACAAGTTGTAGGCTTGTTTCGAGAACACCTCGTACTTACCTGACGGCGTTGCGATCTTATCGGCAGCCGCAATAGCTGGCTTGTGATCGTCAGTCTGCTTGAACAAACCTTGCGAGCGGAATTCCTCAAACGTCGCAGGAAGATCATCGCCAGCTTCAACACCCTGCTCGTAGCACCACTTGACCCAGTCAAGCTGCGATTTACCCTCAGTAAATTCGTCCTTAACGCCCAGCTCTTCAGACAAAAGCGAGCATATTTCATACACGGGCTTCGATTCAAAGAGCGGCTCGATAGCGGCGCTTTCACAGCAAACAAATCCTGTCCAAGCAGTACCACCGGTGATAATGTCATCTTCCTCAAATGCAGTCGTGCCAGGCAAAATGATGTCAGAGACAAGCGCCGTTGGGGTTAAATAGCAATCAACCGTTACCACCATGCGCAACCCGCTGTCTTTCTCATCAGGAAGGTTGTAAATACGCAGCGAATCGTTGATGTCCGCATGCTGGCCCATCATGACGTTGCTGCCATAGTTCCAGATGAACTTAATGGGAGCTTTGAGCTTGATGCTACCTGGCTCTTTTGCATACGTTGTCGCGCCCGTTTCATCAATATGACGCACGCCCCATGTTGCATCAGTCATCGACTGATAATCTTCGATAGCCTGGAACCAATCGAAGAAGGAGATGCAAGTATCAACCGTGTTCTTTTCAGGGAACGAAGGAAGCGCTGTTGCCACACTATAAGGAACACCACCAACACCTTCGCGTGCACCCGTGCCACCACCGGAAATGCCCGTATTCTTAGTGATCGCGGCAATCATAGCAATTGCCCGCGAGTTGTTTCCGCCGTTACTATGACGCTGAGGACCCCATCCTTGAATGGTAGCTGTCGGGCCATTGAGATACGCATCAGCAAGTGAGCGAATAGTGTCTGCGGGAACACCCGTAATAGCTGCCGCCCACTCTGGATTCTTCTCGCCCGTGCCTTCATAGGCACCCGTTCCCATGAGATATGCCTGATAAGACATGTCCTCGCCAATGACGAGTTCGCCTGTCTTATCGAAGCCCATGAACGTAGTATCTTTGGGCTCGCCCTGTTTTACATCCTCAACGAACGTATCACTGTAAAATCCGATAAACTTCTGGCGGATATAGCTTTCATCAAGCTGACCGCTCGAAAGCAGGTAGTGAATCATGCCCGCAACAAGCGCCATATCGGTACCTGGGCGAATAGGAATCCACTCATTAGCAACGCCAACGGCGGTATCAGAAAGGTGCGGATCAACCACAATAATACGTGCATCGGGGTTTTGCTGGCGCACCTGCGTGATCAAGAACTGCATACCAGAACCACTCATGCGCGTATTTGCGGGGTTATTGCCAAACAGAACAATATTTTGAGAGTTAACGAGGTCCATGACTTCGTTGTTGGACCAAGCATCACCGTTGAAGAGCGGAAGCTCCCACGTGATCTGGCCTGTCGAATAGTCGCTATACTGGCGCAGGTACCCGCCCCACAGGTTCATGAGACGCGCAAACGCCGTATTATCGGGATGCCAAGATTTCGCAATGGAACCGCCGAGCTGACCTGTTCCGTACTGGATATAGAAGGCATCGTTGCCGTATTCACCCTTGATCTCTTTCATGGTGTTGGCTATCTCTTTAATGGCCTCGTCCCATGAGATTTCGTCGTATTTACCTTCGCCACGCTTGGTACCCTCAACACGACGCAAAGGCTTCTCAACGCGGGTTTCGTTATAAATACGCTGGCGGTTTGTACGACCGCGAACACAGGAACGCATCTGATAGATGCTGTCCGGCCCGAAATCATCGGTGCCTTCGTTGTCGTTTCCAACACGCACAACCGTGCCATCCTTGACATACATCTGAAGCGGACAACGGCTACCACAGTTCACGTGACAACCCGACCACGTTACCGTGTCGTAGTCAAAAGCCTTGGCACCTTCAGCTGCCTTGGGCTCTTCTTTACTTCCGCTTGGGGTGCAGCCAGTTAGCGCCACGCCAGCTCCCAACAAGCCAGACCATGCAAGAAACGAACGACGACTGATTCCTGTCGACGACAATACCGAGGTTTTGGTCTCTTTTTCCATATCTCTCCCCTTCCTAAATTTACTACCGAAGCGTAATTTGGAACTAGGAATAAGTGT
>JAVWLC010000099.1:0-8189 GCA_036638175.1 Raoultibacter sp.
CAGGACTGGTCGCGGGCGACTTTTCGCTCTGCGGGTTGTCGGGTTGCGGGTTGTTGGGCTGCGACTTGTCGGGCTGCTCAGTTGCCGCATCGTGTTCGGGATGCTGCCCGCTTAATCGCTTAACCGAGGCCTCGATCTTCGCCTCAAGCTGATCGGCGGCTACCTCTTCGTTTGTCTTATTGATGTTGAGGTATCCCTCAATCCCAACTGATGAAAAGTACCGACAGAAGTTCTTGATGATATCGTTGCTTGCAAACACGGTTGAGATACCAATGCTCAAATCGCCGCCAAACGAACACAGCGTGAGGTTAATTCCCGTGGTCGAGGTAAGAATGTTGAGGTTACGGATATACGGTGCCAGCCGTTCATCAACGTCAATTTTACCGAGGTTGGAAACCGTTGTGGTTGTCCCGCGCGACGCCATCCAATCGCCAAATTCAAGCGCGAGGTCCTTCACAAAAAGCGGTGCCACGCGCAACAGCGGGCTTTTCTCCAGAGCGATCATGCGATTCATACGAGGTTTCAGACTCTCCGCCTCGGTAACCACTTTAAGCTGGTCATTCACCTGCAGGGCAACGTCTCGAACGGACTCGTCACCTTCAGGCACATAGGACGCAAACGCCAAGCCGAAGAAGTTTTTTGTCGTGGTTGATCCGAATATTTGGCGCAGATCAACGGGGATGCCAATGCGAATTGTCCGATGACGATCACGACGGGGCATCTCCGCTCGAATGGCACACATGATGGCGGCAATCATGAGCGATGTCATGCTCACATTCCACGAACGTGCAAGGTCAAGCACCTTTTTTGCGGGAAGATGGTACTCCATATAGGTAGGGTCTGCTCCGTCGCGCCATCCGCTCAAACGGTACACCTTCGGGGCGTAGGTGGGAGCAGCTTTGTCCCGTTCGTAATACTTGTCAAAACTATTCTCAGACTTCTGATTATCAGATCCGTCATAGCTCGGAAGCGAGCCCTCAATGCCGTAGCGCTCCTGCAAATACGCATACAGAAGCGTCCTGAAAAAGTTGAGAGATCCCCGCCCATCAGACACAATGTGGGACACTTCAAAGTTGATGCGATCTCGGTAGTAGCTCACGCGGATAAGGACGCTTTTGGCATCAACATGCAATCCAAAGCAAATCGGCAGACTCTCGGCGCTCACCAGCGGCACCGATGCTGCTTGCTCCAGGTAGTGCCAGAACATCCCACTGCGCAAACTCACGTTAAACTCAGGGAATGCCTTGACCGTTTTTTCGAGGGCGTGTTGGAGCACGGCTTCATCAACGTCATCGACCAAAGCCGCTGAGTACCGAAACACCGTTTGGGCAGAGCTGCCAGCTTGCGATGAATAAAACTTTCCAACGTTGTCTAAGCGGTACCAGGTATCTCGAGCCAAGCCCGTTCACCTTCCTGTATAAGCTCGTCACCATCCAGAAAATGTTTGATGATGCGGTAGGTGTCTTTAACAATACTAAAAACCGAAGGATACAGAAGATAGCCGTGCACTGCATCGAGCACACGATAACACCGCATGTCGCATCCCGCCTCCGCCAAGCGCTGCGCGTAAGCCTCACCCTCATCGCGCAAGGGGCAATACTCAGCCGTGATCACCAACGTTTGCGGTTGACCTGCAAGATCGGGAGCCAGCAGCGGAGCAAAATACGGATTTTCAAGATCTTCGATCGCCGAAAGATACAACTCCATATAGCCTTCAATGTCGCGCGAGGTAAGCAAGTAGTCGCTTCCGTTTTCACGGATTGAATCAAAGCGGGAAGACGGGCTATGATCGTTATACGTTGAGGGATAGAGCAGCATCTGTTTCTGCGGCATAAATTCGCCTCGATCATGAGCCATGAGCGACACCACCGCAGCAAGGTTGCCACCCGCGCTATCGCCAAACAACACAATGTTATCGGGAGCAACATCAGACAGCAACGTGCCTGCAAAAAGCTGTCGCGCTACCTCATAGCAATCTTCGGGCGCTTGGGGGAATCGATGCTCGGGCGCACGCCGATAATCAACCGAGACCACTCGTCGCTCAAGCGTGAGTGCCATTGTTGAGCAAGCGTCAATATAAAAGTCAACATCACCGTTGACCCAGCCTCCCCCATGGAAGAAGAGAATCGTGCCTCGATAATCCTCCGTCACCTCAAACCCTGAAGCAAGCGAAAAATCGATATCAAGCGGGGTAAACACGCGCAAGCGCACTTCAAAACCGTCGGGCATACTGGCTGTAATATCATCAATGCGGCAGCGAGGATTAGGCAACATGAGCTTGCCGCTCACCTCTTCGGCAATGCGTTGCGCCTTGTAGGATTTCCTGATGTCGGGCTTGAGCCGTGTTGCTGCAGCAAACGCAGCAAGGACCGTCTTGTTGATGGGCATACGCGCAGTCCTTTCGTGGCGCTTCAAGAGCACAACCATAGTCATTACGCAGATGGCTACGCTCGTAAGTCACCGCCTCGCATCACTAAAGCCGCGTTTCGGTATGCATTCATCGTAGCAGAAGAAGTCCTGCTTTTTGGGCACCTGCGATATGAGGGGACAGAACACAAACCTTAGCAAGATTCCGCGGTTTCGTCCGCGCGTCAGTGTACAATTACTTCCAAATTGATAGACCCAACCAGGAATGGACATCATCGTGGGAAAAAAGCTCACAGTTTGGCAGGCTGCCTGCATCATTACGGGATACGGCGTTGGAAGCGGCATCATGACGCTCCCCTACCTCGTTGATCGCGCGGGCCTTGTACCAGGCCTTATCATCATGTTGGCCGCCTTCTTCTTTAGCTACTGCATGCACATGATGCTTGCCGAACTCACCATCGGAAGCGGTAAAGGAACGCAGGTTATTTCGGTATTTCGTACGTACTTGTTCCGCGGTAAACACGGCAACATCTTTGTCATTGGGCTCTTTATACTCACAACACTTGTCCTCATCACAAACCTAGCGGCCTACATTGCGGGAGGTGCCGAAATATTTATTGCGGCAGGTCTGCCTCCTTTAGCAGCGCAGCTGGTGTTCTACGTGATTGCGGCCGCCGTGGTGTTCTTTGGGCTCAAAGTGCTCGGCGTCAGCGAGGCTATTTCGGTCTCCATCATCATTGTTATCATTCTTGTTCTGGCGGTTGCATCGCTTTTCAACTGGAACAATCCTTTGCCGTTTGGCACAGTAGGACAGCCCAACGAACTGCTGGCATTTTTTGGTATGGCAATGTTCTCGTTTGTGGCGTTTTTCAGCGTGCCGCAAGCAGTTGAGGGGCTTGATCGTGATCCCGCAAAAGTGCGGAAAGCTATTATGATTGGCCTTGGGCTCAACCTCATGTTTGTGCTTGTTATTGTCACCTGCGCACTTGCAAGCTCAACCCACATCACAGAGCTTGCCATGATTGGCTGGTCGGAAGGCATTGGGCTGTGGGCGCAAGTATTGGGTTCTGTGTTCGCGGTGCTTGCCATGCTCACCACGTACTGGTCCATCTCCCTAGCACTTTCAGACATTATCGAGGAGCAGACGAAGCTCAACCGCCGCCTCTGCTGGCTTATTGCAACCCTTCCTTCGCTGATCCTTGTCCTGCTTAACCTTGGCGGATTCCTTGATATCATGCGCACCGCAGGCGGCCTGATTGCCATTCTGATGGCGTTTCTTGTAGTACCTGCTTTCAGGCGCTGCCGCCGCGAAAACGGCAAGTTGCTCCTGTCTTCTGCGCTTGCCAGCACACCCATGCAAGTCGTTGTGCTCTTGGCATTTTTGTTCATGGCCATCGGCAGCGCGGTTAGCTTGTAGGAGCCTGCCATGAAGACTCTTTTTACCAACGCAGTCTTTCATACCATGGAAAGCGAAACCGACACGCATACCGCGATGACGGTGGAAAACGGCGTGATCACAGGCTTTGACGAAACCGATGCAGGACCGAATACTCACACAGTCGATCTCGGTGGTGTCCACGTATTCCCTGCACTTATTGACGCGCACCTGCACATGCTTGAGAGTATTGCGCTTGCCAGCATGGGAGAAGCGCTCTGCGAGCTCGAAGACGGCCGCATAGAACCACACACGCTTGCAGGCGCTGAGGACAAAGTGCGCTCGCTGACAGCAGGCGCAAAACCAGGCGATCTCTACATCTTCAGCAATTACGTTTCTGCAGCTATTGACGAAGGTCGTCTCCCAAACCGCTTTGAACTTGATGCGTGGGCAAACGGTGCTCGCGTATGGATTATCAACATTGATGGACATTCGGGAGCCTGCTCTTCTTCTCTTCTCGATGCCCTGGGACTTGGGAGCATCGCACCTGATGGCATCTTTTCGGGACCAGCCCATGATGCCAACCTTGGCGCGTTTACCGATCACCTTGCAGCAAGCATCACACCGCGTGCCCTCGCGCGCGGCATTGCGCATTTCTGTAACGAATGCGCCCGCTTCGGCATTGGAACGGTTTGCGCGCTCGAAGGCACCGACGATAGTGAGCGCGACCGCATGACCGAACTTGCCGCAAGGCTTGCGCAGCGGCTCCCCCTCGACGTGCGTATGTTTCTCCAGTACATGGACCAAACAAAGCTCGATGCGATCTTGCCGCGCCTAGCCACTCCGCGCGTGGGTGGCTGCATGAAATGGGAGCTCGACGGCTCGGTTGGATCACGAACCGCAGCGTTTTCGCAGCCATACCTTGACGGCTCGGTCGGCTCATTGTATTTCGACACCGATGAACTTTCTCGCACCATCAAGGATTTCGCTCAGCGTGGCTTCACGGTATCGGCGCACGCTATTGGAGATGCCGCCATCGATCAGCTGGTTGACATCCTTGCCAGCACCCCCGGTCACCATCGCATCGATCATTGTGAGTTTCCATCCGAGCACGCCATTGAGCAGGTGTGCACCATGAAGCCCTTCGTCACCGTGCAGCCAGGCTACGCCTGGATAGACAAGCACTATTTACATGGCTATGAGCGCTATCTCAGCGAGCAACAGATCGCGCAACAAATCCCGCTTAAACGCATGGCGCAAGCAGGCGTTTCGCTCTGTGGGTCAAGCGATGCGCCCGTGCAGTCAGTCGATCCTTTTCTTCAGATGCGCGGCATGCGCGAGTTTTTTGTCGAAGAGCAATCCCTCTCGGCATACGAAGCGCTCAAAACCTACACCGTCAACGGTGGCCTCATGCTGGGAGAAAAGAAGGGCATATTGCGCGCAGGCTGGGAAGCGAGCTTTTTCACGTGCACGGAAGATGTGCTCACCATTGCATCAGCTAAGCTTGAGGGCCTTCACGCACAGGCTCTGTGGCTCCACGGCAAGCGTTACAAGCCGCTGCCCGATGGACTTGGCGTGTTCGCGCGCCTGCTGACAACCCGTCCGCGAAAAATCTAGCTCGCAGCCTCTTCGCTCCCATAACCACGCAGCAGCACGCCACAAAAGGCCACGTAACGAGAACCTTTCACTTACCCAACGGCAAGCTCACACAAGAATCGGGCGCCAACCAGTAAATCTATACTGAAGGAATCATTTGTCGGACCTGCGACGTAAGGACTCCTGTCGAACATGTAGCAGACATGATTACTGGTTACCTGAGCAGCAACAGTGCTGATTTGTTCCGCGCCATTGCGCAGCATATTGAAATCAGCGCGCTGGCTTTTGTCATTGCGGCAGCAATCGGAATCCCCTGCGGTTACCTCTGCTGGAAATACAAAACTGGCGGCAAGCCGCTCTTGACCTTTTTTCAAATCCTCCGAGTCATACCTAGCCTCGCGATTCTGCTCCTCTTCATTCCCATCATGGGAACGGGCGTGCTGCCAGCTTCTATTGCGCTTGTCCTCCTTGCGATTCCCGCCATACTCATGAACACCACAGCAGGACTGTCCCAGGTTGATGATACGGTCATTGAAACAGGCGCTGCCCTCGGTATGACCGACAAGCAAATCCTGTACAAGGTGCGGCTTCCCCTTGCGGTTCCCCTTATCCTGGCTGGCCTCAAAACGGCTGCCATCGAAATCATCGCAAGTGCCACGCTAGCAGCCAAGATTGGAGCAGGTGGCTTAGGCGAACTCATCTTCACAGGCCTTGGCTTGAACAGGATGGATCTCGTTATTATCGGCGGGGTGTCAGTGGCCCTGATTTCACTTATAGTCAGCCTCCTTTTTGATCTCCTGGAAAACGTACTCGTCAAATACAAACACCTCAAAGTAAAGGAAGGTATTAGGATGAAACCGATCAAACAAGCTGTCGCCTGCCTTGCCATGATCAGCATTGCCGTCTCGCTCGTTGCATGCGGCACCAGCGTGGTAAGCGATGAGGGAGCCAAAGAACCCATCCGCATTGGCTCAAAAGACTTTACCGAGAACATCGTAGTCAGCGAAGTGTACGCGCTTGCGCTCGAAGATGCGGGGTACACCGTTGAGAGAGTTCCCGCCGTCGCGAGCTCGGTTATCCACACCTCAATTGTCAATGGCGAAATTGACATCTACCCTGAATACACCGGCACAGGCCTGCTTTCTATTCTCCATAAAGATATGATGACCGACCCCGAAGAAGTGTATACAACCGTCAAAGATGAGTACACAAGACTGTTCGATATCACCTGGCTCGATTATGCCCAGGCAAACGATGGGCAAGGTCTTGTCATCAGCACGCCTATCGCTCAGCAGTACAACATCAAGACTATTTCTGACCTCCAAAAACACGCAAGCGAACTCAACTTCGCTTCGCAAGGCGAATTTGATGCCCGCGAAGACGGACTCCCCGCGCTCGAAGCCGTCTATGGACCGTTTACTTGGAAGTCTACCAAGGTGTATGACAACGGCCTGAAATACAGTGTCCTTTCCCAGGGCGAAGGCGATGTAGCTCCCGCCTACACCACGGAAGGCCAGCTCCTAAATACCAACGAATACACGCTCCTCATCGACGACAAGCAGGCATGGCCCCCATACAACCTCGCCCCCATCATCCGTAATGAAACCCTCACCGCCAACCCCGCTATCGCCGATGTTCTCAATAAAGTGAGCGCATCGCTTGACACCCGAGCCGTCACAAGCCTCAACGCCGCCGTTGATGTCGACAAGCGCGAATACGAAGACGTTGCTCGTAAATACTACGAAACAATCAAGTAAGACCGCAGAAACGATAGGGTACATACATGAAAGCCATTGAGATGATTGACGTGACAAAGCGGTTTGCTAACACAAGCGCACCTGCCGTCGATTCCGTTTCCCTGAGCATTGACGAGGGGGAATTCATCACCATTCTGGGCACGTCAGGATGCGGGAAAACCACCTTACTCAAAATGGTCAACCGTCTCTATGAGCCCACATCAGGAACCATCTCTTTGTTTGGAGAAAACATTGCAACCGTCGATAAAGTGATCGTACGAAGGAGGATCGGCTACGTCATCCAACAGGTAGGATTGTTCCCTCACATGACCATCGCCGACAACATTGCCACAGTTCCCACGTTGCTTAAGTGGGAAAAAGCAATCATCGAAGATCGCGTCACCGAGTTGCTCACTCTTGTTGGACTCAACCCGCAAGAATACCGCTCGCGCTACCCCTCACAGCTCTCGGGCGGGCAACAACAGCGAGTCGGCCTTGCTCGCGCCCTTGCCGCCGACCCCAAGATAATGCTGCTTGATGAGCCCTTTGGGGCCATCGATGCCATCACGCGAACCAGCCTCCAAGATGAGTTATTACGCCTGCACCGAACCATGAACAAAACGTTCCTCTTCGTTACGCACGATATCAACGAAGCGTTCAAGCTTGGGAATCGGGTTCTTGTTATGAACAATGGACGCGTTTGTCAATTCGACACTCCACGAAACATCGCACTGAATCCTACCGATGATTTCACCGCATCACTCATTGCTTCCGCGCGTGAACAGGAACGTTTTTGGGAGGAACTCGCGTGATAGATTACCTTGTCACCTATCCAGGAAAGCTTCTCACTCCCCTTCTTGAGCACCTCGAGCTCTTGGTGATCACCCTATGCCTGTCGCTCGTGGTCGCCGCCCTCCTGACACTTGCGTCTTTGTATTCAAAACCACTGGCGCGAATTTTGACCTACCTCTTCTCTATCATATACTCCATCCCGAGCTTGGCTTTGTTCGTCCTGATCATTCCCCTTACGGGCCTCGGCACCACAACGGCGCTCATTGTTTTAGTCCTCTACAATCAATACCTTTTGCTGCGAAACTTCTTGGCTGGTCTTGAGA
>JAVWLC010000100.1:0-8172 GCA_036638175.1 Raoultibacter sp.
GGAACCTCACATGGTTTGCATCCTTGGCTGATTTCAACATCGCTTTGAACCGACATATACATGTACGTATCGACGGCATCCCACCCTGTGATATTCATCAACAGGCGCTGCAGCTCTTTACTGACGTTGACCAGCGCTTCGTTATATTCCTGCCCGCATGCGTTCACGTACCACCTGTCGTGCGTCTCGAGCACTGGCCAGTGCAATTCAAAGTTTTTCACCAGTGAAACCTTCACGGTAATTTCAGCAGGAATCTCGATGCCCGTACCACACAACTCGGCATCTCCCATGGCAGCATGCACATCCCCCATTTGGAGCAATGCGCCGGGAACTCGTACGGGAAAGTAAAGGCGCGTACCCTTAGTGATCCGCCTGTTATCCATGTTGCCGCCATGGTTTCCCACATATCCGTCGATGATGTCTTCACCATCGGGAGCTGTACCGATGACCCCAATCATCGGATTTATGGCGAATTTCAATCCATTAAAATCCGCCATACCATCCGAGATCTTGATCTTTTTGGTACGGTAATCAGTCGTCTCGAACAACGGACCACAGTGATCATCTGTAGCAATGAGGCCTTCATCAGCGACTTCAATGTCGTAAATATCAACCACAAGGACATCACCCGCCTCGGCACCTTCTACGAACACGGGACCGGCTGCTGGATTGGCTACGCCGTACGAGTAGTCCATATCCTTCATAGTCATTGCTTCCCCTATGATTTTATTGGAGAAACAATCCAGCGTTTTGAACTTCAGTATTTCACCTGGGATCACCACGTCAGACGGTGCATTGTTTTTAGAAAACACATACACTTGCCCATCAATCATCTTCACCATATTCACCCCTTGTCTGGCCCGATTGCATTGCGCATATTCTACTCTTGAATACAAGCTTCGCTCAGCATAAATTCAAGAAGTCCCCGTATCGTGTTGACACGGGGACTCCAAAGGGAAAGTACAGTCTGACCAGATACAGATAACTACTTACCTGCAGCGGCATTACGTCCAGCCAAGCGGCCAAAAGACATTGCCATTGAGTGGCTTGCGCCTGCCACCGTGACAGGATAGTCGACGAGGAAGCGGCCGCCCATGGTGTTGCCTGCAACGTACAAACCTGAAATCGGGTTCTTCTCAGCGTCGAGCGCATGCAGCGCGGGATCGCAATCGATGCCGCCGATAAGCACGAGCATGCCCGAATCGCCAAACGGTACAGCATAAAACGGACCAGTCTCAACAGGGAACAAGCGGCTCGATACCTTCGAGAAGTCTTTGTCTGTTCCTGCTTGGGCCAACTCGTTGTACCGCGCTACTGTTGCCTTCAACGTTTCAGCAGGGACTTCAATTTTACCCGCGAGCTCTTCGATGCTCTCAGCAGGAATGATCGAGCCTTTTTCAACTTCGCTCTTGAAATAGGTGTTTGAAGCATAGCCAGCTGCAAAGTGATTAATTGCGTGAGCATACTTTTCTTCATCTTCAGGTGCAACAAAGTGCGTTACGCCACCAAAGCACTGAGGCATATACTGCAACTGCTCAGGCCACTTGCTATCAAAGATCTGATAGGTCATACCGTCTTTTTGGCGCTTGATCTGGTTCTGAAGCTCCTGTGCTCCCACGTCTTCGTTAGCAAAACGCTCACCAAACTTATTAACCATGAGGTACGGGTTGATGCCAATGGAGTTCGTGCCAAGGCTGTGGGTCATTGGAGCGTACGGACCATCTTCCATAACAGCACCTGCCCACAGAGCCATCTTGTGACCGTCGCCTGTGTTCACAGGCTTTCCGTCTTTGTCCATCGAGCTGAAGAAAACGCCATACTTTGTTGCCTGAGGAGCATAATAGGTCAGCATTTCGGTATCGCTTGACATATCGCCTGTTGAAAGCACAACACCCTTCGATGCATTGATGCGAATGATGTTGCCGTCTTCGTCAGAAACATACACGCCTGTTACCTTATTACCCTCTTTGATGAGCTGCTCGCCCTTAGTGTTGAAACGAACTTCGGCACCAGCGGTTTTTGCTGCCTCAAGCGTGCCATGCATTGCCCAACCATGATCGGGAAGCAGGTGCACCATACCAGGGAAGCAAGGATAGTTCTCTTCGCGCCAGTTATAGTTCTCGTTGACAGGGCAGCGCTCGGGGAACACATAGGGCTTCTCGGGATCGGTTGGGGTATCGCTGTCGCTCTTCAACAGCTCATGATCGGCTGATCCAATGTACCAATCGAGGTCTTGCCCGGAGTTGCCAATCCAATAGTTGAGCAACTGAGCGTTCGGGCGATTGCCCATAACTTTCATGAGCTCGTTGACCACTTCTTGCGTTTCGGGCTGCTCGATACCAAGCTGCTTGTGAATCTCACTGCCAAAGGTACCAAACTCACCAGAACGATAACCAACATCGGGACCTTTTTCGATACCGATAACTTTAACTTTTGCATCCGCCGCTTCACGCAATGCGCAAACACCTGCAAGACCCAGACCAACGACGCAAACATCAACATCAATGGTCTCCGTTACTTTGGCATCGTCAATCGCTTCGGGCGCAGTTAGAAACGAAGGAACAAATTCCGTTGGATTGTTGCTCGCCGCAGGTGCTGCCGCAGTTGGAGCAGATTCCGCTTTAGGTGCCGGCGAACAACCTGCAAGGCCAGCTCCTGCAACAACCGCGGCAGTTGCGCCGAGGCCTAGAAACGAGCGGCGAGAAAGCTTACTGTCTTTCATGATATTCCCTTTCACTCTTATGAGATACGCATCCAGCTCTGGCGAATCCTCCCTAAAAAGATCCTTCAAACCGAACTTCATGCTGAATGTCCTCACAGCATAGGAATTGCTTACCAGCTCGCAATCACCCGCTTCATCCCAAAGTTCTCAAAGAGGTCTCCCGCATCACCCGAAACGGCTAAACTTCCTTTTCGCCATACGGAGCCGTAACGCATGGGTCGCAAAGGCGCCATCTCCTTGTATTATGGAAACAATCATATTGAGGAAGGGGAATGCGCGCCTACACGGCCGCATGCAACACGATGAAGCAACACGTTACAGCTCCCTTTGCAGGATTTGCACTTTTTCTGCTGGCTGACATATTGAGTTTTCACTCAAGCACCGCTTTTTCGGTTCTCGGAGCGGGCGATGCCTATCTACTTGGCGATGCTCTCGTAGCAGCCATCGCTTCGCGCATTGTGGTGTATCTCGCACTCGCCTTCGCTGCGGCATACCGAAAGCGCGAACCGCTTCCTCGTAAAACAACTCCGCTCTTCGCTTCAATCATTGCGCTTACCGGCCTTGGACTCATTGCCTACGCTCTGAGCGAAAACTCACTCGAAATAGTAGTCGCTGGCAGTATGTTGTTTGGGGCTGCTCAAGGAATCATGGGAGTTGTTTGGCTCACCGTGCTTCCTTCACTCACCTACCGTATTAGTTATCTTTACATCCTCGCAAGCCATGCCGTCGCAACGGCACTCTGCTTTGTTATTCTCTTTTTACCGTCAGATTTACTCTTTCCGCTGCTTGCTCTTTGCATGCTTTCCGCCAATATATGCGCTGCATTTTTACCAGAAGGGCGCACGCATACTCACTCAGTAAAGCCACAGATAGAAAGTATTGTGCCGTTTCTTTGGAAAGGCGTACTTTCCGTTGGCGTCTTTGCCTTTTTGAGCGGATTTATGTCAGCAATCACGGCCCATGCAACCGACGTCCTCACTCCTGTATCCATGCAGTTTTTTGTTCTCGGCGTTTCAGCAGCCGTCATTATCATCATGCTTATTCCCGCGCTCGCATTTCGTCAGCCACTCAAGCTTGAAAGCGGCTACAAAGTTGCTCTGCCCCTATCGGCGCTCGGGTTTCTTATTCTTCCAGGACTCATCAATTCTGTGCCACCCCCTGTTGCAGGAGTGCTTGCTACCACAGGTTACATGCTCACGGGTATCATCTTGTATTGCACCATCGCAGAAATTGCCAAGGCTGCAGATACGCCATCAGCGCCACTCTTTGCAGGTAGTGATGCTATTACCCTCGCCTGTTTGCTTCTGGGGTCAGTAATCGGATCAGCGTTTGCCACGCGACTTTCAGAGGCTGGCGTAGGCGTTGCCCTCGTTGGTGTTGGATGTTTGTACCTCATAGCCATTGGGGCATCATCATTTTTTGGTCGACAGGTTCTCGATGCCTCACAAGACGAAACGCCCGAGCAAGAACAATCACCTGTCGCAACCACCCTCCCGAGCGACATAGCTCAAGAGCGCGGCCTCAACGAACAAGAACAGGCCATCTTTTTCCAGCTCATCGAAGGCCGTACGACTCCGCGCATCGCCCAAGACCTCTATCTCTCTTCGAGCACCGTCAAATACCACACGCAAAAAATTTACCGAAAATTTGACGTGCACTCTCGGGCTGAACTTTCTGCCAAAGTCAAAGCCATCAAAGAAGATGATCGATCATGAGGACAGGATTGATCGGGTTCTCGTTATTCTTATTCGCCGAGCTTGTGTGTTTCCATGGAACCATTTTGTTTCCTGGTTTACTTGGTATTTCGCAAGAGCTTGGCGTTGCCATCATGACAGTGAGCCTCCTCAGTAAAGCGTTTGGCTACTTCGGCTGCTTTTTCTTTTCACTCATGAGTATTTCAAAGCAGCGTTTGCTTGGTAAAGTAGGAGTCATCCTCCTCGTGCTTGGCATCCTTATCATGCCAACAATCGGTACCACGGAAGGCTTTTCGGGGCTCTCGTTTACGGCACTCATCGAGCTTATTGCAGCTGGCACCTTTCTTGGTGTAGGCGATGCGCTGCTCAACATTACTTGGGGACGATTCTGTGCCGAGCTTCCACCACGCAAGGCATACCTCTTCATCATAGGCTGCCAGACTGCGGCGTTAGTCCTCTACGCAAGCACGTTTATTCTTCCTGACTTTGCCATCATCGCAGCCGTCATTATTGCGCTTGCTGGCGTTGCCATCGTACTCGTCAAAACACCAAACCCAGCACCTGCCCCCTTTGATCCCGCAGCGCTCAAGACTGTTTTTAGCGAACTGTGGCGACCGATTTTCGGAACCTCGGTTTTTGCTTTCCTTACGGGAGTTATGCCGTGGATTTCTGGTCAATATGACGGATCGGTCGATGCAATGCGAGCCCTTTCGTTCGCAAGCAGTGCTCTGATGCTGCTCTTGCTTGCCATTCCCGTTGTTATTTTCAAACAGAACGTTCGCATTGAGAATGCCTTCAAGCTCATCTTGCCCATAGTGGCCACGGGCTTTTTGTTGCTGCCCATCATCTGGAATGGGTTCGGCGGAATCGTCAATGCATTTGTCGGGGCGGGCTCCTACGCCGCTGGACTCGTGTTATGGTGTCTTGCCGCTGATAGCGCTCGCAAACACGGACTTTCGGCCATCACCGTCTTCAGCCTGGCACTAGGTGTAACCACCCTTGCCAGCGCTCTTGGAAAAGCATTTGGTTACTTTGGGGGCAGAGCCTTTACTGAGGGTGATATTTCTATAACAGCAATTTCGCTTGTCTCCCTCTACCTACTTTCGATGATTGCTCTCTTCTTGTTCAAGCGCCAAAAACCAGTCGCAAAACCCAAGCCCGCGCACCAAGCAGATAGCGAAACAACCGACAGAAAACCAACCAACGAACACGAAGAAATCCGTCGCGCGACATGTCGCGCCCTCGCTGAACAACACGATCTTACCGACCGCGAAGCCGATGTCCTCATGCTCCTTTCGCAAGGTCAATCGGTTGCATCTCTTGCCGAGCAACTCAAAATCTCAGAAAACACGGCTAAGACGCACATCAAGAAAACCTATCGAAAGCTCGGTGTTCATTCGAAACAAGATGTCATCGATTTATGCCGCGAGCAAGAAAGCTCGCAGTCAGAAACGATACAATAGGTGCAACGGAACACCGCGTACATCAAATGTAATCGCTTGGAAAGGACCAACCATGCCACAACGCTACACGCGTATCTTCGCCGCACTCGACGGCGGTTCAACCCAGAATGCCGTCACCAACCGAGCCCTTTCGCTTGCAGCAGACAACCACGCACACCTCGCATTTGGGCACGTCATCGACTCGGTTCCTTACGAAGCTTCGGGTACTGATTTCAAAGCCTTGTGCGAAGATGTTGCTGAGCGAATTGAAATTGATGTCGCCGACACCCTCGCCCTTGCACGCAACAACCCCGATATCCCCTCATTTGAACTCATTGTCAAAGCTGGACGCATTACCGACACACTCTGCGAGCAGATGATCGAACCTTACAATCCTGATCTCGTCATTTGTGGTGAGCGCGGATTGTCGAACATCAAGTACGCGTTCGTTGGCAGCGTTTCTACCCATCTCATCCGCAGCGTCCGCTGCGACGTTCTTGTGGTCAAACAAGACTAGGTAAAGCAGCGTGTTGGATTACAGCAAGATATCCTCAAGCTTCCTCATAAGTTCCGCTCGATTATGTACGCCACATTTCTCATAAATGTGGCGTACATGAGTTTTGACAGTGGCTTCAGAAATCACAAACGTCTCTTGAATGTATTTCGAGCCGCGACCCGTAACCCACAAAGTAAATACTTCTTTTTCACGCGGAGAGAAGGCATAGTGCTGCGCCATCACATCAATCCTATCCATAAGATTGCTGCTTACGAGAACATCATCATTCGGAGCGGATTCGATCAGCGCAAGGCGTTGCAATTCCTCAGGTGTTGGCGACTCAAACAAGAATGTTGTATCGCGATCAGCAAAGGTAAATCCAGCAGAAATAACTAAGAGACAAATTGCAAGTATCGCAAAAAGCACCAAATTACCAATCAGGGCTAACGCCACGAGCTCACCTGCAACTATTCCCACATGAACAACTAAGCGACCCACTGCAAAAATAAGGAGGGGCGGATGATGCGTGGTCCTTGTCACTTCAACAAGGAGCGCCCACGTAAGAACCTCAAGTAGCACTGAGGCTGTCGACAGCACAAAGAACGCGAGACCCGCATTATCTCCCTCAAGCAAAGCAATCAATACAAGAGCGAAAGCAAAGAGTGGCATTGCAATCCGATACAGAATACCAAGATTGAGACTGGTACGAGAAACGAAAATGCCATAGACAAAAAAGACCAACGCCGAAAAAACAAGCGGCAAGGTCATAAGAGCAGGATCGAGAAAAACACCTGGAGCGATATCGGCAAAATACACGCGCGTCCCACCGCAAACGAACAAAGCCACCGCAAGGCCAAGAAGGACGCGCCACGAAAGCCCAGAAGAAAGTAGCTGCGAAAGATCGGAAACCCAACCCGCCGAAACAGTCGACTCCAAAACCTGACTTGTATTTCCCTTTGGTATTTTCAAGCTCAGTGCCGCCAGCACAGCAGCGCATACGGGGAAAAGCGATACAACAACAGAAGACAATCCACTCGCAAGACACGACACAACAAAGTAAAGGACAGCTGCACCAAAGAACGTCATTGATGTAAACAGTACCGCCTCGCGCGCATTGAGACCGCGATATACAACACCCCATGCCAGTACAATTGCTGAGCATGTCAAACCTGAGATAATCGCCCCCACGATTGAGAGCGTTTCATTGCCAGAGAACCCAGGAAACGTATAGAACAACGTCCCCGCACTAGCAACCAGAGAAGCTATGATAAGAGCTACGCCTACGCGCTCGCACGAAAACTCAACAATTTTCCGATGGAAGACAACCGCCAAGGAGAACGTGACCATAGCGGCAATCGACGAGACAATGTGAACAACAGAAAGAATTTCATGTGCACCACCTTGCACGGTTAAGTCAGACGAATTGAAGGAAAGAAATACCCAAGCCCAGTAAAAACTGAGTCCTGCATATCGCACGGTAAACGTACGAGCTGTATTGAAAAAGCTCTGCAAACATCCTCCATACTTACGCCAATTGACCTATTGTAATTGATTTTTCTCACGTTCCCACTCCCTTCCTTATACCAAGCTCTAACAACATCAACTAAAAGGGTTGATGTTGCGTATACAAGCGACGATCAACCCTTTTGGTCGGTGTCAGCCTTCGGATCTCCGAATACAGTGAGCACATCTCGAACGAGGGAATGACAAAGAGAAAGAGGGACTATGAAAGATTCATTAGCCACTAGCGGCATCAGCCGACGCTCGTTTCTCGGGCTTGGTGCCACCGCAGCTGTTGTCGCGGGCGCAGGACTTGCT
>JAVWLC010000101.1:0-8106 GCA_036638175.1 Raoultibacter sp.
GGCAGCACCCACGTTCCACCTACAAGCACACGTCCGTGCCGCTGCTCAAGGTCTTCCGCTATATATCGACGAGCATCTCCACCTACTAAAATGACCGAGCCCGTTCGAAAAAACTCGATGGCATCTCCCATGCTCCGAACGCGATCCGCCTCAGGAGCAAGCCCCACTCCCCCGCTCTTCCATGCGTTCATATGCCACAACTTTGCTCCAGCTGCTTGAGCCATGCGAAAGCCATCGCCTTCGTTATAAAGGGTGCCTACAGGCAACACTTTAGGTTTGTCAATCGACTGCTGAGTCATGGACGAATTGTTCTCGTATCCACCAAGTGCCATAACTACGCCATTACGTGCTGCAATATTCAACTTCTTTCCATCCCGCTCTATCTCCACCCCTACGATCATCTGTGTTTCAGGATCTTGAATAAGAGCGGTGACGGGAGATGAATACAAACAATCAATATGGTCTTTGCGACCAACAACACCCTTCTTTAAGAACCGCCAGAGTGCAGCATCGTTGATTGATGATCCAACAAGATTAGTGCGTATTGCCGAAGATCCAGTGATCTCAGGATAATCAACAGAGAGGCGCGGAAGGTTTTTGCGCCCAGGAATCATCGCAGACGCAGCAACCGGCGCTTGCGGAGATGCAATAGGCGGGGCGCCTTCAGATACACCATCGAGGCTTGTGCCGCATTTTTTGCAGGTCGTCGCATCGAGAAGATTTGAAGCACCGCAATTCGGGCAAACAACCGTACTTTGCGCGTCCACGCTGGGAGACCTGAAACACATAGGGCATCTTCCTTTCTACTCCCTTATCGATTTGCTGCAAAGGCGTCGATATCCTTATCGGTAACATCCGTGACATCGAGCAGTTCTGACTCATCAAGCCCCCAACTCACCAGCGTCTGACGTATGGCGCAAAGACCCTCGACATACGTTTCAAGCACCTCTTCAGGCACGTGATACCCCTCGTTGAGACCGCGATGATAATCCATGGCTTCCTGCTTGTCGTCGGCTGATACAAACAATTGGGAACTATACCGACTGTTACCTCCCTCAGATCCTTCGGGGGCTTTGTCGGCAATGAGTACGCTTGCACCACTTTCAGCAGCCGCAATAGCTGCCGAAGCCCCAGCGGCACCGAAGCCAACTACCACAACATCAAACACACCATCCCAAACTATTTCGTTCTTGACGGCTGGTCCTAAATCAGTATCTTGCTGGGTTGATTCACAGCCCGCAAGCGAGCCAACGCCCAAAGCCCCCAAGCCTGCAATCGCACCAACTTTAAGAAAGGCTCTTCGCGATGTTGTCCTTTGTTCCATTAATCCTCCCAATTAGCCGCAACGAATACCGGCTTTCGACACTCATATCACCCAAAGACAGCGGGGCCCAAGCGCAATGCGCCTCGGCCCCGCCAGAACCAATCTCTGTACTTGGTCCGCTTCATGGTGACGATTCAGAACCCCTAGCTCGGGGATTACCAAACCAGCGAAGCAACAGCACTTACCACCACATCCGCATGCAAGCCAGCCATGAGAATCAAAAACCTCAAAGCACAACCGCCAAGCAGAGCGCCCGCCGCCCCAACCAGCGCGAAGTTCTCAGAGTTCTTTGAGCGCTTAGCCAAGCCAAAGATTGCCGCCAGAAACGGTAGCACTAAGCCACAAGTCACTACGAGTACCCAGAAGAATGGAGCCAGCGTACCCGATAAAAGGGTATTCGCTGAAGCAATTCCCGTCGCAGCAATGACAGCATTATCTGAGCTGCCTGAAAGCATCGTGCTCAAGAACACGAATAGCACAACGACCTCAATTACTACCAATACAGCAACACAGCGTTGTAGCAGTTTGTGTGCCTTGTCTGTGTGGTGCACTCCCTTTTGTTTCTTTTCAAGTGAGATCGCAAATATCTCAACAAGCGCAACACCCGTATCGAGTGCTGAAACCGTAAAAAGTACGGGGAGTAAAAACGTATTCCACAAAGGAATACCTGGTGCCGACACAAGCAAAATACCTGTATAGGCCGCCACTACAAAGCCCAAAACAATTCCAAGCACTGCAAGAACATTGCGTATTCGAGCCTGCGTTTTTGAAAACTTTTTCCACTTTTTGGTAGCAGCAAGCACTACCTTTTTGGTAGAAAGCAACGCCATCAGACCAAATACAATAACTGCAGCAAATACCGCCCAAGCTCCAAACGTCATCCACGATGATCCATTACTGAAGCTCTGCCATAAAAGCATGCCTCGCAATGGATTTGTCAGCTCGGACAATAAAAGCAGCAAGCCGACAATTAGACTTACCGTGGCCGCCCATGTTGCGGCACTGATCAATCGTTCGTTGTTCTTGCGATCATAGAAATATAAAATTCCAGCCATTATATAAGCGCCCGCGCCCATACCCCCAAGAAATAAATACAGGGCCGGCTGCCAACCCCAAACCAACTGCAATTCAGCCATCGACTACCTCCTCATTCGCCCATCGGGCACATTGCGTTTTTGTCTGTGCCTCGTACGTTTCTATTGCAGCAAATACGAGGGTCCTGTCGACGACTCAATCTGTCGAGCTCTTCCGCCTGACGCATTCATAAGTTCATCGAGCGTCCCATAATAGAGTGCGCGAAACTTACACGCTCGCACGCAATATGGCTTTTTGCCCAGCTCAACGCCAGCCTCCAAACAGCAGTCGCACTTATCCATCCCCGCAGACGTGTAATGAGGGACTCCAAAGGGACATGCCTGATAGCAGTACTTGCACCCGATGCACTTTTCGTGATCAACCGTCACGATGCCGCCTTCACCTTTTGAAATTGCAGCAGCAGGACACACCGTCATGCATGCAGGGTTTTCGCACTGCATACAACCTGTCGAAACATAAACCGATTGTCCCGAACCCGTTGTTGCGGGTACTACCTGACGTCGCGCTTGCACATCTTCGGGCGTTTCGTTCGCTCGACGGCACGCCTCGACGCACTCTTGGCAGTCGACACAATTCGAGGTACTCACCAAAAACCCGTATTGAACACCGCCTTGCGCCGTAGCAGATTTCTCATCTCCCTGAGCCGAAGCCGCAGCCTTTGGAACAATGAGAGCACCTCCCACTATCGCCGATGCGCCCAATACGGCAGCACCTTGTAACACAACACGCCGTGAGATATTCGTATCGTCTTGCATGTTCTCTCCCACCAGTCTTCAGATCTTTATCCACGTATGGTTTTACGCAACCGATTTGATGTCGGTGGGTTTTATCCCACCGACGTTATCGTGGATTCCTACGCGAAGCATGCTCGCTATGCTGCCGAAACACCAAGAATGCCAACATTAGGACTGTTGGGATATTCTTTACCCTCACCAGGGTTCGCTGGTACAACGTCTTCGTGGGTAATGCGAATCTCGACGATGTCGCGCACGAAATAATTTGCAGAAGTTCCAGCGAGCCAAAGTTGATTATTGCCCCCAACTGATGCCGACAAGTCTTCGTCGTTAATCTCGTATGAGATCACACCATGGCGCCCGATTACATAAGCCAGTGGCATAGCAACCTCGGTGCCATCTGAGCACACAAAGGTCATTGTGTTTACATCGCTTTGCGCCCCAGCCTTGCCCACAAGATAGTTAGCGGGAATACCCTTAACGGCAGCGGTAATGATTGCTTTACCATCCGAAGGGTTTCCTCCGCATGAGCAGGTCATCGTCTGCTGCACAGACTGCTCTTGAGCAAGCTCATCAATCGTTGCAGTAAACGCATGATTGACATCGCCCGAAATTGTAAGCCGCCATTGCAAAGGATTGTCCATCGCAAAATCGGTCGTCGCGTTGCACAATGCGTTTGTCGCAGTCCGGAAAACATCACGAATAATCGCATTTGGAGTCAACGTTGTCTGATCCCACGAGACCTGAGCAGTTGAAGCATCGACGGTTCTCTGTGCGCTTTCACTACTCGACTGAGCAACACCTGTTGCAATAGTTTGGGTATGTTCCCCTGACTGCTCCGGAGAAGCCGCCAAGGCAGGAGCCGCGCCCGCAAACAGCATCGAAGCTGTTGCAACGGCACTAACTGCAAGTTGTTTTTTACTTGTCATGAATATCACCCCGTTATTTCACGTTCAGAAGGAACTGCGTATTGACTGCGCTGACACGCTCGGCACCTTCAGGCGTGATACTTGTCGTGCGAATATCGAGCAGATAGGCGCCTGTCTCAGGTGGCGTGAATTTCATGCGCCAGTAAGTCCAGTATTGTGGATCATTTTTCGGAGTTTCAAGTGTTGTCCATGTCACACCATGATCCCAAGAGAATTCAACTTTTTTGATTGGCTCATCGAATGCATCTGCGAAGCCTTCAAGCGACAGCTCTTTGCCAGCTGCGCCTTCGAGCACTACGCCCGAGGGGTAGTTCAGCACAGCACTGTTCGGCTTATCTGCAGGCGCATTGTTAATACCAGCATCCTCAAAACCGCCCAAGAAATACCCTGATGCAACACTCGCTTCGTCGGTCTTGATGAAGTTGACGCCCGTGCACACCTTGAAGACGCCGCCAGCAGCAGAACCGCCAGCCGTCCATACAGAACATGGATAGCCCTGCGTATTCGGAAGCGTTTCGCCATCTACCTCGAGGACTAAGATCGAATCATTGTCGACCATTGCCTTGAAAGGAATGTTGTAGGTTTTTCCAACATTGGGATAAGGGTCCTCGGTGAGGAATTCGACAGCATTGGTGTCGCCTTTAGGCTTCACATAATCGATGATAGCCTGCATCGAAACACCCGTGACCTCGTTTTGCATGATGACCGCATTACCAATGCCATTGATGGTGCATTGTTGCTTCATGGTGCTCGTTACAGTTCCAAACTTATCAACGAGTTCAGGTAACGTCATGTTGATAGGATTCTCAACGTCACCGCCAACCGAAAAGACCCAGTTCTTGTACAGTTCAGGATCCATGTTGCTATCGTCGGTGCGCCAATTACTTTCGTCAAAATCACCGTACTGTTTAATGCTCTTATAGAACATATCGTCAACCGAAGTTGTTGTGGTTTGGTCATAGGCAACACTTAAATCGGCCTCATTGGCTGCAATATCAGTGATACCTTTGTACAGGTTGAATTTCTCATAATCCCAGCGCTTGAAATCACCGTTCTCATCAATAGAGTGACATGAATCACAGGTGCCACCTTTGTTTTCAAACAGATCATTGCCCATATGTGTTCCGTGAATGCCAACCTTCAAAGGTTCTGCCCAAATATGACACGTGAAGCATGTTGAAACTGTCATCTCAGTAGGATATCCATTGAAAATGGTGCCATGATAGGTATCCATCATCATGAGAGAATCTTCAAGCGTATGACATGATGTGCAGCCGCGATTGTCTGCGTTCAGGTAGCTTATGTTCCAGCCAATGTCATCATTTGGAACAGGTTGAACAGTAAAGCCATTGCGGTCTACATAACTACGCGGAGCATTCTTCTCTGCGTTTTTCTCATCAAGATTAGGATCGATCGTTGCAGGGAACCCAGCAACGCCGTCTTTATACCTGCCCTCTGGAGCGTAATTGACCGATGTCGTTCCGTCCCCCGTATTACCTGAATCTCCTTCAACAGTCGCGCTCTGAGCACATCCCGCCATTGCAAAAATTGCAATGGTTAATGCTATCGTTGAAAGTTGAACCTTACGATTCGTAACGAATTTCTTTGCCCTTCCCATCTCTCTCCTTCCCTATGCGTTCGTAATAAGTAAAGATGAACTCTCGCAGCATCCCCCCTCATCCATCTTCTGCCCCCTGAAGATAGATTGAGGAGTAGCAGCTCTACACAATCCATCTATCATCCAAAAGCGTTTTAGCAGCTCAAGGAGGGTTCCAACGCATTCTAATCAGTGATCTGAAGCACTGCCTTAATGAGGAATGCAAGAATCTTTTTCAGCTTCACTGATTCTACATCGCCATAATATCATATATCATACAAATAGATGATACTTATCGTACTATCATATGATTCTTTTTCGAGAATAATGCACCGAGTTTTCGACGTATCATGGAGACCGCCTGCACTAATTAGAATGCCTTGGTTGCAATAAACCCAGATGATTGTTCAATATGAAAATTTACTTTGTTAGCTTTCCGAGTCCTTCAAAAGCTTCAGATAAGGCACTGGGAATAACAACAAGCCCGCCTTTATCCTTAACGCTTTCAGACACAAAGCTCATTGCGCGTAACTGCAAAGCAGCATCTTCTTGTTTGTAGATTCTTGCCGCATCCACAAACATCTCAGACACTTCCTTCTCTACTTCAGCAAGGATGATGCGTGCATTATATTCACGCTCTGCACGCGCTTCCGCTGATAAAGACTCCTGCAATTCTGCGGGAATCTCTATATCGCGAATCTCAACGGATACGATAGTAATGCCCCACTCACTTGTTTTACGTTCAAGAATGTCAGCGATTTCTTTATCGATCTGCGCACGACGAACGCCCATCTGGGCAATACCGACACTGCCCATCACGTCACGAAGCGTTGTCTGCGCAATCCAAAACACAAGCCTCTCGTAGTTTCTAATTTCTGAGCACGCTTTACCCGCATCCCAAACCATCCAAAACAAAACCGCATCAACATCAACTGGAACTAAATCCGAAGTCAAAACATGTTCAGCCTTGAACGCAGTTGAGCGCATGCGCAAATCGACGGTCGCAGAAGAGTATTCAATAAAGGGAATCATGAAAATAAGTCCTGGGCCAGCAACGCGATTAAATCTTCCCAATCGAAGCACGACAGCACGCTCCCACTCAAGCATGACATGAGCGCAGCTGAAAAGGACCACGCCAGCAACAACGCCAACAACAGCAAGAGCAACTGAAGAGAACACCACCGCAAGAGCAATAAAGCATCCTGCAACACCGAGAGAGATAATCCACCGGAGTAAAACCGCACCAAAACGACTCGTAGCCGTTTCCTCAAAGCCATTGTCCACTTCTGTAATTTCGGGTTCCTCCATCACTTTGGACTCTTCGGACATCTTTTTCCCCATGGTGCCTCCCTCTTTTATTACTCGTGCTCCAAGAAACGCTGCTCAACTCTCAAAAGTACGTCCTGCTTACTCACGCCTACCTCTTCCGCAACACTTACCAGCTGGTCAATAACGAGATCAATAGGTGAATCGGGTAGCTGAAGTGCATGATGGTCAACATCGGCAACAAATGAGCGCTTTCCCCGGCTCGAGCAAATCAGTCCGTCTGCTTCAAGGTCCTGATATACCTTATGGATTGTGTTGTAGTTAACCCCCAGCCGAGCAGCAAGTTCTCTGACAGTAGGAAGAACATCACCTGGTTTTATTTGCTCCATCTTTATGAGCGAAACCATATGATTGCGTATCTGGACCCAAACAGGGACTCCAGACTTTTCATTAATTCGCAGCGTATCGAACAATCAGTCGACCTTACCTCAAAGTATCTTGCATCCGTAGGATACCATAATCATTCGAAGCACATGAGAGTCGCTGACAACAATAGGTAATGAGAGTACTTTTTTAATGATCAGGCATTTGAATCGTTCATAACGAAGCGGTGCGCAAGCCCAAAGACTCGCGCACCGTCAATACGATCGTCGACCCCCCTGGATTCGTGGATTTGAAATGTTAGCCTTACAACAACCAGCCAGACTTACGCCGTAGCCACTCGCTTAACAACATGCATGGCTTCGGTCATCGTACGACCGCAAGCGAACCCGTGAAGAGTGCGCGTATATCCTTGTCGATACGAACGCCATCGAGCGCCGTTAACAGCGTGCCCCCGAGCGTGGCTCCGTAATACGGAGGATTGCGAAGAGACGAAAGGTGGTAGGCATTCTTGCCAAAGTCTTCGTCATCTTGCTTGTCATAGAGCTCGTTGCAACGCTCACCGTCCCCCAAGCTTGCGCGCCAACCGCTCGTTTTCAGCTCGCATGAGGATCTCCTCGAAAGACGCTCGGCTACTCAGTGGTTTGCTGGTAAGGCTATAGGTCCCAGGAGGTCTTCCCTTACTCTTAGGGACAAAGGCAGACTCCCCTTGTCTCCTGTAGGCAATAACCCACTTCTTAAGCGTTGATGCAGAAGCGATGTCGTATTTGTCTACCACTT
>JAVWLC010000102.1:0-8081 GCA_036638175.1 Raoultibacter sp.
GGGTCAATCGGAGGCTCAAGCGGCACTGTCGGCGCTGCGGCAGTGCCTACGAAATCTTGTCTTCACCTGGCTTCATGACAATGGCGAGGAACGTGCAGGGTTCGCCACCCGTAGCAATCATGCCGTGTCCGCGGCCTGAATCGTACATAAGCACATCGCCTGCTTCGAGTTCTTCAACATGGTTCTCATACGCAAAGCGAAGTTTGCCCGAAAGGATGTAATCGAGCTCTTGTCCCTCGTGGCGAGAGAGGTGAATCGGCTTGTTCTGCTCTTCTTCAAGATACGGAGCGGTGACAAGGAAAGGCTCAGCGAGCTTGTTTTTGAAGTGAGGCGCTTTGTGGAGGTACTCAAAGCCAGCACGACGCTTAATGGAGAGTCCATCGTTGGCGCGGGTGAGCGAATAGCCACTTAAGTGGGGGTTTTCGCCAGTGAGGAGCTCAATGACATCGACGCCCAAGCGCTCTGCGCACTTATATAGGAACGTGAAGGAAAGATCCTGATCTCCACTTTCTTGTGCGGCGTATTCCGCGACAGTACGGCCTGTTGCGTCGGCCATTTCTTGTAGCGTGAGGTCTGTGTCCTCGCGTAAGGCACGAATTCGACCTGCCACCTCTTTGATATTCGGCTCCATGAACATTGACCTCCTTTTCGTGTTTCTCATGTACTCAACGGCGCATACCGTTAAGACAGTTTTAGCTGTTGGGTTTCAAGGATTGTATAGCAAGTTCTTATGATTTGTCGGGAAGATCGGTAATACCTCACGAAGATTTCGAGTTTGGTAGGGTTATCTTGAATGAATAAATAAGCTTGACTTAGAGTCCACTCCAAGTGATATAACCTACACTAACCGCATGCATGTGCAACAACGTGAGGAGCAGCCATGTTAATTGCTGAGGTAAGTAAAACATACGACATTTCCGCAGATACTCTGCGCTACTACGAGCGTGTGGGGCTTATTCCCGCAGTCAATCGGAGAGATAACGGCATTCGCGATTACAACGAAGGCGATCTCAACTGGGTTGAGTTCATCAAGTGCATGCGTAGCGCTGGTGTGCAGGTCGAAGCACTCATCGACTATGTTGGACTCTACCAGCAGGGCGATGATACCGCAGCCGCGCGTAAAGACATTCTGATCGAGCAGCGCGCCCAACTCGTTGAGCGTATGGAGGACATGCAAACAACGCTTGAGCGGCTTGACTACAAGATTGAGAACTATGATCGCATCATGAGCTCGAGCATCGACATGTCTAAGTGCAAGAACAAGGGCTAACCGAGCGCTTCTCAATTCCTACCGTGCGAGGATAGATTTAGCGGAATCGCAGTACAGTCCGCTTTCGTTGTGGTTCAATGTTTGGTAAGACACAAACGAATTCATGAGCGAAAGGGGGCTCTTGTGCAGAGTGATTCCAAGAGCGAACACGTAGAGCCGTGTGCTAACAGCTTATTTCCGCTTGCTCCCATTACTATCATCGCTGGTCATTACGGGGTAGGGAAGACTAACTTCTCGCTGAACCTTGCTATCGACGCGGCAGAGTGCGGCCAAAACGTTGTGCTTGTCGATCTCGATGTTGTGAACCCTTATTTCCGCAGTAGCGATTACACGTCCTTGCTTGAAGAGGGCGGCGTTCGCGTTGTGGCTCCCATTTTTGCGGGATTGACACTCGATTCACCGAGTATTTCTGGCGCTGTTGCAACGGTTATCGAAGATGCTATTCGCCAAGGCGCGCAAGCAAATTCGAGCGCAAATTCAGCTGCCAAAACCTGCGTCATCATCGACGCTGGCGGCGATGATGTAGGCGCAACAGCGCTGGGACGCTTTGCTCCACGCCTCAACGAGGGCGGCTACGATATGCTCTATGTCATCAATCGCTATCGCAATCTTACCCAGACTCCTGAAGAGGCCGTCCAAGTCCTTGCTGAAATCGAGGAAAAGGCTCGCGTAAAGGCGACGGGTGTTGTTAATAATTCGCACCTCAAGCACGATACCGATGAAGACACAATCCTTGAAGCATTGCCTTTCGCAAACGAGACGGCGCGTCAACTGGGACTGCCTCTTGTGTGCACTGCCGTACCAAACGGGATCGTTAACCGGAAAAGTACTCTATTTTCAAAAAGTGAGGGTCTGCAAAACGTGTATCCTGTGCAAGTATATGTTCGTACTCCCTGGGGTTCTTAACAGTCTCCCATCTTTATTTCGAGAGGGTCCGATAAGTAGCTTGTCGGCCAGATCATCAAAATGATGGATCGAAGCTTGGATTTGATGCAGCTAGGGTTGCTCATCGAGTGCGTTTATAAGACGAGGAAGGTAAATCATGGCGAGAATAATCGTTGACGATCATTTCTGCAAAGGGTGCGGCCTCTGTGTTGATGCTTGCCCGCAGCATATCGTCGAGCTAGATTTGAACAAGATCACCGCAAAGGGTTATCACCCCGCGTTTTTGACCGACGAAGAAAAATGCACCGGGTGTATGTTTTGCGCAATGATGTGCCCCGATGTTGCGATTACGGTTGAGAGGTAGACATGGCTGAGAAAGTATTGATGAAAGGTAATGAAGTCATGGCTGAAAGCGCTCTGCGCGCTGGTTGCCGTTTCTTCTTCGGATACCCAATCACCCCGCAAACTGAGCTTGCGGCTTACATGTCCAAGCGTATGCCTAAGGTCGATGGAACGTATCTCCAGGCTGAGAGCGAAGTTGCAGCAATCAACATGGTCTATGGTGCTGCAGCAGCAGGTGCTCGCGTAATGACGTCATCATCTTCGCCTGGAGTTTCGCTTAAGGGCGAAGGCATCTCTTACATGGCTGGTTGCGATTTGCCAGGCGTTATCGTCAACGTGCAGCGTGGCGGCCCAGGACTTGGCGGCATTCAGCCCTCGCAGTCCGATTACTGGCAGGCAACGCGGGCTACCGGACACGGCGACTTCCAGATCATGGTTTATGCTCCTTCGACGGTGCAAGAGATGGCTGACTACGCCTTCCTCGCGTTCGATAAAGCTGACGAATATCGCATTCCCGTTATGCTGCTTGCTGATGGCATGCTCGGTCAAATGATGGAGCCTGTTGTGCTTCCTGAGCCTAAAGGCGCTTTGCCTGAGAAGCCGTGGGCTGCAACGGGTCACAAGAATGCTCGTAAGCACAACATTATCGATTCGCTCTATCTTACCGCTGACGAACTCGAGCGCCTCAATCGTGAGCGTTTTGAGCGCTATGAAATCATCAAGCAGAACGAACAACGCGCTGAGCAGTTTATGACTGATGATGCTGAAATTGTTCTTGTGGCATTTGGTGCTTCGGCACGTATTGCTCGCAGCGCGGTTGTTGCTGCGCGTGAGAAGGGAATCAAGGCTGGTCTTCTTCGCCCGATTACCCTGTGGCCTTTCCCGACCAATGCGTTTGAGGAGGTCATTCCTCATACGAAAACGTTCCTGAGCGTTGAGATGAACATGGGTCAGATGGTAGATGATGTGAGACTCGTATCTGCTGGACGCGTTCCCGTTGAGTTCTTTGGACGCACGGGCGGCATCATCCCAACGCCTGTTGAGGTGCTTGAGCAGATTGAAATGTTGCACGGAAAGGTAGGTGCGTAACATGGCCACCGAAACCAAAGTTATCTTCGAGCGCCCCCACGCGCTTTTGCCTGTCATCACGAACTACTGCCCAGGTTGCCCTCATGGTATTGTTCATCGCCTTGTTTCTGAGGTTATTGATGAGCTTGATATCGAAGGGGACACTATCGGCGTTGCTCCTGTTGGCTGTGCGGTTACTTCACCCGATTTCTTCGCCTGTGATATGATCCAAGCTTCTCACGGACGAGCTCCAGCGGTCGCAACTGCAGTCAAGCGCGTGAACCCTGACAATATCGTTTTCGCGTACCAGGGTGACGGCGACCTTGCTAGTATCGGTATGGCTGAAACCATTCACGCTGCAACGCGTGGCGAAAATATCACGGTCATTTTCATCAACAATGCCATCTACGGCATGACGGGTGGACAGATGGCCCCCACGAGCCTTCCGCATCAGGTCACGCAGACTTCGCCGTATGGTCGCGACGTTGAAACAGCGGGCTATCCCATCCGCGTTTCTGAGCTGCTTTCCTCGCTTGATGGTGTAGCTTACATTGAGCGCGTTACGGTTGATTCGCCCAAGAGCGTCAACAAGGCAAAGAAAGCCATCAAGAAGGCATTCAAGAACCAGATTGATGGCGTAGGCTATTCGCTTATCGAAGTTGTTTCAACCTGCCCGACCAACTGGGGTTTGACGCCTCAGGATGCGTTTGAGTGGATGCGCGAAAATATGTTGCCTTACTATCCGCTTGGCGTGTATCGCGATGTCGTGGCTGAAGGTTACGAAAGTGTTGCGGGTCTTGCAAAAGAGCGCGCAAAGGATTGCCCGATCGTTTCGAAGGAAGGGAAGTAGTGATGGGAGAAAAGCATAACATCGTACTTGCCGGATTTGGCGGTCAGGGAATTCTGTTCGCGGGCAAGATTATTGCACTTACCGGACTTATCGAGGATCGCGAAGTGTCATGGTTGCCTTCGTACGGCCCCGAGATGCGTGGCGGTACCGCGAACTGCAGCGTATGCTTAGCTGATGATCCTATCGGATCTCCGCTGGTGCTTGAGCCCGACACGCTTGTTGTCATGAACCAGCCCTCGCTCGATAAATTTGTGGGGAGCGTGGCTCAGGGTGGCACCATTGTGGCCGACTCCACGCTTGTTCAGGACATTCCTGAGGTTGAGGGCGTAAACGTTTATCGCATTCCCGCAACTGAGATTGCTGAGAAGAATGGCCTTAAGGGTCTTGCGAACGTCGTGTGCGTCGGCAAGCTTTTTAAGGAGCTCGCATTTTGTAGCCCCGAAACGCTTGATAAGGCTATCGAAAAGTGTGTGCCTGCTACGAAGAAGGAAAAGCTCGAGCAGAACAAGCGCGCTATTCAGCTCGGTATGGAAGCATAAGGAGGATCCATGGTTACGGAGTTCACCGAAATTGGCTTGCGTATCAAAGGCCTTCGAGAATCTTGTGATGTCACGCCTGAAGAGATGGCGCAAGATCTTGGAGTATCGCTTGAGACATATGAGAACTGGGAAGAGACCGGCGCTGATGTGCCGATCTCTGCTATTTACCACCTTGCCCATAAATTTGGTGTTGAGTTTACCGAGATCCTGACAGGTACCGCGGCCAAGCTCAATTCGTACCATGTGGTGCGGTTTGGCGAAGGTCGTGAAGTGGATAGGTATCCTGGTTATCACTTTGAAGATCTGGCTTGGCGCTATAGCGGGAAAATCATGCAGCCGCTGCTTGTTGTCCTTGATCCCAGCGATGAGCCTGCGAAGTTAGTAACGCATTCAGGTCAGGAATTCAACCTGGTACTTGAGGGTACCGTTGTTGTGACGTGGGCAGATAAAGAACTTGAGCTCAATGCTGGAGATAGCATTTATTTCAACCCAGAGTTTCCACACGGCCAGCGCTGTGGGGGAGATGTTCCCGCTAAGTTTGTGACGATAATCGCAGAATAGGACTTGTTTGTGAATTACATTTTGGAAAAGTACTGTCCTCGCATTGACTTTGATTCCTATGAGGACTTTCGCGACAATTTCAAGATCACGGTGCCGCCTGATTTCAACTTTGCCTACGATGTTGTCGATGAGTGGGCTCGCGTTGAACCTGATAAGCGCGCGCTTCTGTGGTGTGACGATGATGGCAACGAACACGAATTCACCTTCACGGAGATTTCTGAGCTTTCAAACAAAGCAGCCAATGCTTTCAAGAAGCTCGGCATCGGCAAGGGTGATATTGTCATGGTCATCTTGCGCCGTCGTTGGGAATACTGGGTGTGCGCCATGGCACTTTGTAAGCTTGGTGCAACCATCATTCCCGCATCGCTGCAGCTCACGAAGAAGGATATCGAATATCGCGCCGAAAGTGTTGGCGTTAAGATGCTTGTGTGCGTGAACGATGATTACGTGTGCACGCAGGTTGAAGAAGCTCTTCCGAACTCTCCGAGTATCAAACAACGCGTAGTTGTAGCCGGTGATCGTGAGGGCTGGCATCGCTTTGCTGATCTCATTGCTGATGAGTCTTCTGAGTGGCAGCGCCCCACAGGTGAAGAGGCCACCACGGCTGATGATATTATGCTCATTTACTTTACCAGCGGAACAACAGGCCTTGCCAAAGCGGTGAGTCATAACTTTGCGCATCCGCTGGGGCACATCATCACTGCAAAGTATTGGCAGCAGGTCAAAGAGAATAAGCTCCACATGAGTGTCACTGATAGCGGTTGGGCGAAATTTGGCTGGGGTAAAATCTACGGCCAGTGGATAGCGGGAGCTACCGTCTTTGCCTACGACATGAAAGACTTTGTGCCAACGCATCTGCTCCAGAAGATTCAAGACTACAAACTTACCACCTTCTGCGCACCGCCGACGATGTATCGGTTTATGCTGCAAGAAGATGTTGCTTCGTATGATCTTTCGTCGGTCGAGAACTTTGCAACAGCAGGCGAGCCACTCAACGCCGAGGTGACCTTGGCGTGGGAGCGCTTGACGGGCAAGAAGATTCGCGAAGGATTCGGTCAGTCCGAGGGTCCGGTTTTGCTGGCAACGTTTCCGTGGATTGATCCGCGACCTGGTTCGATGGGTAAGCCATCGCCGCTGCTCAACATCAAGTTGCTTGACGCTGATGGCACTGAGGTTGAAGACGGCGAAGAAGGTGCGATTTGTGTAACGGGCCTCAAAGAGGCATATCCTCCTGGTTTGTTTGTGGGCTACTACAAAGAAGAAGAGCGCACGCGCGAAGCGGTGGGCGGCGAATACTACAACTTGCATGACATGGCATGGCGCGACAGCGATGGGTATTTTTTCTTTGTCGGGCGCGATGATGATGTTATCAAATGTAGCGGTTACCGCATTGGGCCTTTCGAGGTAGAAAGCGCTCTGGTTGTTCATGATGCTGTCATCGAATGCGCCGTGACTGCCGCACCAGATCCCATCCGTGGCAAGGTTGTGAAGGCCACGGTTGTGCTTGCTAAAGGCTGGGAGCCAAGCGATGAGCTCATCAAGGAGCTCCAGAACCATGTGAAGCGTACAACGGCGCCCTACAAGTATCCTCGCATCGTTGAGTTTGTGGATGAGCTGCCCAAGACCATCGGCGGCAAGATTAAGCGTAAGCTTATTCGCCAAAATGATGGGATTGCTGATTAGGAAGCCTAAGCAGACGTGCTGCTTGGTGAACCTTCGATGGAGTCTATAACGATCTTGCTACGAGCGCATGACGATATATTTGAGGCTACCTTTTCGTGAGTATGATTGCTGAAAACAACACGAAGGGAGAACTACTATGCAAAGCCCTCAAGATACTTTCGTCCTCCGCAACGGCTACGAAATTCCTTGCATCGGATTCGGAACGTGGAAGACGCCAAACGATGAAGTGGGAATTGAAGCTATTAAAGCAGCACTTGATGTGGGGTATCGCCACATCGATACCGCTGCGTTTTACGACAATGAAGAGAGTGTCGGTAAAGCCATCGCGCAATCAGGCATTGCGCGCAACGAGCTTTTTGTAACCAGCAAGCTCTGGAATACTGAGCGCGGATACGACAAGACGCTTAAGGCGTTTGAGTCAACGCTCACTAAGCTCAATTTGGATTATCTCGATCTCTATCTCATCCACTGGCCAGCGGCGCGTGGAGCCGAAGAAGCTTGGCAAGCAACCAACGCCGATACGTGGCGAGCATTTGAGAAACTTTATGGCGAAGGCGTCATCCGTGCAATTGGAGTCAGCAACTTCAAGCCGCATCACCTTGAGCCTCTCATGAGTCAAAGCGAGATTGATCCGATGATCAATCAGGTTGAAATGCATCCAGGATTTCAACAACATGAGACGCGAGAGTTCTGCAACAAACACGGCATTTTGGTGGAAGCCTGGTCGCCTTTGGGTCGAGGTCGCGTCCTTGAAGACAGCCGCATTGTTGAGCTTGCTGAAAAATATGGGTGCACCCCAGCGCAGCTTTGTGTGCGGTGGTGCCTGCAGCATGGCGTTGTGCCGCTTCCGAAATCGGTTACAGCGGAGCGCATCCAAGCGAAC
>JAVWLC010000103.1:0-3812 GCA_036638175.1 Raoultibacter sp.
GTTGCATCTGTTGCCTATACGTTCTCACTGGCGTAAGGGGGTGGGCAAGATGAATGCAGTAAGTACGATTGAGTCTCTAGACGCTATTGATACCACAAGCTTTCTTGATGTCACTACTTCTCTAGAAAAATTGCTCGAACCTGTCGTAGGTACTCAAGACACTCCTGCAAGACAGTCCTATCCTGACTCACTTAAACTCGAAGCAGTATTGGCGGTTCTTGAAGGAGGCATGTCTAAGCGAGAAGTAGTAGAGACCTTTGAAATCGCCTCCTTATCAACCCTTAAGAAGTGGCTTACTGCTTATCGCAAAAATGGAAAGCAAGCACTTGTTGCCAAGAAGCGAGGTCGACCTGTAGGACGACCAGCGGTGCGCTCTTCGGCATTCGATCCGCTTAACTACCAGGCGAGTTATTACTTGCATGCTGAGAATGCGCGGTTGGTGAGTAAACTTGGGAGTAAGTAAGATCGACATAGCAAAGTAGAGTGAACTAAATCGATAGCGATTTGGTTGTTCTAAGATGTTGGGTTGTAGGGCATGGAGCGCTATAGCCGTGATTCGTAGTCACAACAGTGCAGATGGAAATTATTCGAAATAGGCTCGATTCTTGAGTAAAAGCATTTATAATAGCAGTCGAGCCGTATGGAGCTCTTACTCCATACGGCTCTCGAATTCGCTTTGGCGGTTCGGGCTATTTTTTGAGCTTCTTGTCCGGCTTCTTGCCGGACAAGAGTTGTTCTTTTATGACGAGTAGTAACTCGATCAACTGCAGAACAATCCCCATGACAGCAAGCCAAATTAGCTTACATAAGTGATACCTCCTTCTGTGTTCAAGTCAAGAAATGGATGTAGGAGGTTCGATCCCTATGCCGCCTCTGCGAATCTTCCAGACATCATACCTGATGAGCCTTACAGTTTGGAGATTTTTAGTTAGCGTAAAGTTAACGCATTTGAACCGTACGGCTAGTCGAGATCTTACACATATGATCACCTTCAAAGATCAGATTGGGATGCAGCTCCAACCAGAAAATCATGTACGAGCGAATTAACGCTCGAGCGGTAAGGAAAGCCCCTCATCAGAAGCGAGAGAATAAATGTGCAAAAGCCCCAAGGGCTCCTTGCGCACAAATCTCGAAACAAGTCTTCGGAGCATTCTATCCTTCAAGCGCTATAATAAGCGACGTGCATAGATCGGCCCGTAAAGCTTGATGGATGCGGGCATGAGGAAGGGGAAAACCAGTGCCAGAAATGATCTCTCTTGAAGAGGCTCGCTCTCTTGTCTTGTCGAACGTCGGCTCGCTTCCAACAGAAACAGTTCCTGTGCTCGATGTTATCGGGCGCGTAAGTACAACTGATCTGACCAGTGATATTGATATTTCTCCCTTCGCGCATTCGGCCATGGATGGCTACGCTGTGTTCTCTTCGGATATCGCTGAGGCTTCCGAGGAATCGCCAGTTCATCTGAGCGTTATTGCCGAAATAGCTGCGGGGGATTGCTATGAAGGCTCGCTCGCTTCAGGCGAATGCGTTCGGATTATGACCGGCGCGCCTGTGCCAGAGGTTCTCGATGCTGTGGTGAAGTACGAGATTGTCGGCATTGTTGAGGGTGATGGTAAGCAGGGAAGCATCGTTTCATTTACTGCTCCCGCAAAGCTGCGTGCCAACATTCGTGATGCGGGCGAGGAGGCTAAAAAAGACGAAGTCATCGTTGAAGCGGGCGAGGTCATTAGCTGCGCGGGCATCGGATTTCTTACAGGTTGCGGCATTGTTGAGGTGGAAACCTACAAACGACCACGGGTTGCAATCATCGCCATCGGCTCTGAGCTTGTTGAGCCTACCGAAGTTCCCACGGGTGGAAAGATTCGCAATTCAAATAGTTTTGCTCTTGCCGCAAGCGTGAAAGCGGCGGGGGGTATTCCTGAAATCCTTCCCATTGTGCAAGATAGCGAAGAGGCGCTTGGGGCTGCCATCAAGCAAGCCGTCACTAGCCATGATTTCGTTATAACAAGCGGCGGCGCCTCGAACGGGGACTTTGACTTCATTAAGCCTGTTGTTGAGCGGCTTGGGGAGCTGCTGATGACCACGGTTAATATGCGTCCTGGCAAAGCACAGACGTTTGGCATTGTTGACGGTAAGCCTGTTTTTGGCCTGCCGGGCAATCCAGCGGCAGCGTATGTCGGCTTTGAGATGATTATTCGCCCAGCTCTGCGCAAAATGCAGGGGTATCGTCATTTTGAACGACCACGCATCAAGGCGCGGCTTTCGCGCGATGTGAAAAAGAATGACCCTCGTCGTATTTTCTTGCGCTCAACGCTCTATAAAAATGACGAAGGAGATTACGTTGTTGCTCCTGCTAAAAACCAGAGCTCAGGCTTGTTTGGTGTAATCCAGCGGAGTAACTGTATGGCCATTATGCCCGAAGGCCTCGAATCGCGCACGGCAGGCTCGATTGTCGAGTGCGTGCTGCTTGATGTCGCCGAAGAGCTGAGCTTGTAGACGTATCTTCGCTCTTTGAGCGGTTTCCCGCAGAGGTTAGTCGCTTGCAGCGGGGTCGCCAAACGGCGCAGTAGGATGATGGGTTCGCGCGAAAGTTGTTGATGAGGAGTTTGACCTATGTCTGAAAGTTCAGTTCGTTTTAGCATTATCACCTGCTCCGATACACGCGGGATGCGTCAGGATACAGCGGGTGCTGCGCTTGAAGCGCTCATTGCCGAACAGGGATGGGAGTGTGCGAGCCACGTTGTTGTGAAAGACGAGCGTGCCGACATTGCTGCAGCTATTGTTCATGCTGCTGATGAGCTAGGCGTTGACGTGATTCTGACGTGCGGTGGTAGCGGTCTTTCGCTGCGCGACGTGACGCCTGAGGCAACGCAGGACGTGTGTGAGCGTAACGTTCCTGGTATTGCAGAAGCCATGCGTGCTCATAGTTTGGCAATCACCCCACACGCAATGCTTTCTCGGGCGCTTTGCATGCAGCGTGGTCGCACGCTGGTGATTAATCTGCCTGGCAGCGAAAAAGCTGCGCGTGAAAACTGGGATGGCGTGCTTCCGGCACTTCCGCATGCGATTTCAATGATGGCTGGTGGCGGGCACTAATCGTCGCAAAAACGCAAAAAGGGGTCGACGCGTTGTCGTGTCGCAGATTCTTGGTGCATTCGTGACGCGCGATTTCCGCATGATTGGGCGTGCGTTATACTAGGCCTGACAAAGAGAAAGGCCAAGCAGTGAGCCAGATCCCCAACGAGATAAAGGATATTCTTTCACACCAAAACCTTAAGGTTGCGGCAGACTTCGCGCGTGATTCGCTTTCGCCTGCTGAATCCCCGGGGTTTGATCCTGAAAAACTCGCTACCATACCAGCTCAAGATCGCAGGTGGGCATGGATCGAAGTCGATCTCTCCGCGATCAGGCACAACATGACCATAGCACGGCAAGCAGTCGGGCGCGGCAAGCGCATTATGGCGGTTGTTAAGGCCGATGCTTACGGTCATGGTGCAGTTAAAGTTGCTAAGACAGCCTTGAATTCGGGTGCAGATTATTTGGGTGTTGCTACCGTTGATGAAGCAATCGAGCTGCGTGAAGCGCTGGTAAATGCACCAATTCTTCTGCTTGCTCAGCCGCCGATTACGGCGATCCCCCTGCTCATAGCTTACAAAATTATGCCGACCATCTATACGCCTGATTTCGCAATTCAATATGGCGAAGCCGCCGATTCGTTTGGTGTCCGCGCACCGTTTCATCTCAAGGTAAACACAGGGATGAACCGTATCGGCGTGCGTTACGATAGCGTTGTCGATTTCATGACACAGATTAG
>JAVWLC010000103.1:3822-8047 GCA_036638175.1 Raoultibacter sp.
ACACACTTTGCAACGGCTGATTCAGCCGAAACGCTTGATTTCCAAATTCAAATGAAACGGTTTTTTGAAGCAATTAATGCGCTGCGGGCTTCGGGTATTAATCCAGGGATTGTTCATGCGGCAAACTCCGCAGCAACCCTGCGCTATTCAGATGTTCATCTTGATATGGTTCGTTTTGGCGTTGCTCTGTATGGATTGCATCCAAGTCAGGAAACTGCGCGTTTAGCCGATCTGCACCCCGCATTGAGTGTGCATGCGCGCATCACCGAAGTCAAAACGGTGCCTATGAGCGAAGGCGTGAGCTATGGTATGACCTACCGCAGCCCTGGCAGCGTCAAGATTTGCACGTTGCCCCTTGGATATGCCGATGGGTATCGTCGAGGTCTTTCTAATCGCATTGATGTGATCTGTGGTGGTCAGCGGTGCCGCCAGGTGGGGAACATCTGCATGGATCAGGCAATGTTTGAGGTTGATCTGCGCGTATACGGTAACAAAAGACGGCTGGATCCCCAGATTGGCGATGAGGTCATTGTTGCTGGTCGTCAAGGCGATGCCGAAGTGACCGTTGATGATATGGCGAATATTCTCGGCACCATTAACTATGAGATTGTGACTGGGTTCTCGAGTCGCCTGCCGCGCGTGTACGTGCAATAACGCTCAGGAGTAAAGCAATGCAAAAGCCCCAAATTCCCCTAGAGGACATCAGAGCTGAAGTAGAAGCTTGCAGAAAGTGCCCATTGTGCGAAGGGCGGACGCAGGTTGTTTTTGGTGTAGGTAATTCCGAGGCACGTGTCATGATTGTGGGGGAGGCTCCCGGTAAGAATGAGGATCTCCAAGGGGAGCCCTTTGTTGGAGCCGCAGGCAAATCGCTCAACGAGCTGCTTGCCCTTGCGGGGCTTGAGCGCGAGGATGTCTTTATCGCAAACGTTCTTAAATGCAGGCCGCCTGACAACCGCGATCCGCGGCCCGAAGAGATACAGCTGTGTACTCCGTACCTGCGCGAGCAAACGCGCACGATCAACCCTGACTTTATTGTGACGCTTGGGAATTTCGCCACAAAGTTTATTCTGAAAACTGATGTGGGCATTACGCTGCTCCACGGGACGTTGCAGCAAGCAGGGAAGTTCAAGGTGTTCCCGATCTTTCATCCAGCGGCAGCAATCTATGATCGCAGCAAGCGCGAAGCGCTCGACAAAGACTTCCGCACGCTTGGCGCACTGCTCTCGGAAGAGAAGCAGAGTAGCTGATCACAACTATTGGTTGAACAAAGCCGTCAATAGTAACGAAAGCCTTTAGGGTCTTCTATACTGCAAAAAAACCGTATGAATACTGCAAGAAGCAGCACATCAACGGGTCTATTTGCTATCGAAAGGAAATCCATGGACGGCTCGCGTAAGGCGTTGAAAATTATCTCAATCATTCTTATTGTTTACAGTATCTTACTCTTTTTGTTGAGCCTGGTTCTTTTTGTTGGCGGTGCGCTTCCCGGCATAGGGTCTGAAACGGTTGTCATTGACGATACAACATTTGGTCTTGGGGCCACATCGATCGCTATTGGAATTATTACCGCATTCGGGGGTGTTGTTAATCTCGTCGTCGGTCTTTTTGGTCTTCGAGGTGCAAAGAATCCTGCAAAAATTGGAGTCTTTTATGTCCTCACTATCATCGGTTCGATATTCAACATCCTTAGTGTCGTGTCGAGTATCATGCAGGGCTCGTTCCAGATAAGTTCGCTGATCAGCCTAGTACTTGTGCTCATCTGCGTATATCTAGCACACAACATCAAGCAGAGCTCGCGCTAAAGCATTACGTGCGCATTTCCTCGCAATCAAAACGAGGCGGTGCGCACGTGTATTTACAGCTCGAGTGTTGTTTGCTGTGATGCTACTGCTGATCTTCTGGTTAGAAATCAATCTCTTTCAAGATTTTGGCAGGGGATTCGTTGTCTGTATGAGATCGGTCTCGAAAGAAGGGAAGACTTTTGAGTGCCAAGACTTTTGGATTGGTTGAGCTCTCTAAAGTGAGCAGGCACAATGGTGTAACGAGTCCCTCGGCAGGATCAAACGAGATCGCAACGGTATCCAAGGCGTCATCATCAATTGCGTGAATGCGGGGAATGAAAACAACAGTATTCTGAGCCATGAGATTTGCATAACCGCCATCTTCCCAGCTTATGAGGGGCGCGGAGATGCTCACACCCTTTTCATCGAGTTGCTTCATGACTGTGTCATTGAAGAAATCATGGTGAGGCCAAAACACCGCTGGTACCCTGGCGAGGTCCGCAAGACGAACGTACGACTTTTTTGCAAGTGGATTGCTCTTCGCCATCTGAAGGCCGCACGGGATGGTTCCAAAGGTATTCGTGCAGATATCGGGTATGTTTTCAGATTCTCCGAGCGAAATGACAGCATCGACTGAACCGTCACGAAGTGCATCGAGACAGGTATCTTTTAAGGCAAATGATACGGATATTGTGATTCCGAGATGCGCATTCAGAAATGATTCGATACTTGTTTTTACGGTATCCATGTTGGGGAAATCGGGTGTGCTAACAAGAATTCGTGCACAGAGGGTACTTCTCGGTATTTCTTCGTATGACTTAGAAAAGGATTCAAGACTTGTATAGCAGCGTTTAACGAGCTCGGCTCGCTTGAGGAATTCGCGTCCAAATGCTGTTGGAACGACACCGCGATTCTTTCTGATGAGCAACGGTTCGCCAAGTTCTTTTTCGAGGTCCGCAATTGCTTTTGAAATGCCCTGCGCGGTTATGAATTGTTCTGCGGCGGCAGCGGAAAAGCTTCCGTTCTCGACGCTCGAAACGAAGTACTTTATTTGGTTGATATTCATAACCGTCTCCAGACGATGGGCCTTTTGTTGAGTATGTTGAGCGGGTAATTGTGATTAACATCATCATTATTGCCTTGGAAGGTGCTGTCAACGAATGTGGGTCTGATTCAACCGTTAGTTTAGTCGTGGAGATGGATGAATGGAAGAGGGTGCTACCTATATGCTTCCTTTGTCGCACGGATTTGTGCAGTGTGAAGCCATTCGAGCACTCGCCTTGGAAGCATGTGATCATCGGGGTAGCGTTGAGGTTGTTGGCTCGCTTGACGATGATATGCTCGCAGAAATTGTGGCTAACATTCTGGTTGTTTTGGGTGTCGAAACCATCTAGTAATAACCAAGGGTTATAGGACTGCGCCTGAAACGCGGTGTTTTCTTCCTTTAACCAGCTGGAAACATTTCTGCGCTGGTGAACTTGCTATAATCATGCCTTACAACAGAACCGTGAACTGGCACCGTGCCTACGTCTGGCAATCGGTGCTGTTTTTGCATCTGAGACGAGAAGGACGTTTTCCATGTATCCGATCAAAGAAGTCGAGGCCTTGAACCCCGAGGTTACCCGTATGGTGATCGAGGCTCCTGCCATCGCGAAGAAGATCAAGCCAGGGCAGTTCATCATGCTGCGCATAGACGAAAATGGCGAGCGCATCCCGCTTACCATGAACGATTGTGACGCGCAGGCGGGCACCATCACCGTCATGTTCCAGGCGGTTGGCGTCACGACGTCGCGCTTGGCCCAGATGAAGCCAGGGGATTCGCTGCTCGATTTCTCAGGACCACTTGGCAATCCCACCGAGCTTGACGGTGCGAAGCGCGCATGTGTTATTGGCGGCGGCTTGGGAACGGCCATCGCGTATCCGCAGGCAAAGTGGCTTTATGAAAACGGCGTGGAAGTCGATGTTATCACGGGCTTTCGCAACAAGGATTTGATCCTGCTTGAAGACGAGATCAAGGCGCATTCAACGCGCCAGATCATCATGACCGACGATGGCTCAAACGGAAACAAAGGCCTGGTGACACAAGCGTTGCAAGAGCGTATTGACGAGGGCGCTGATTACGATCTCGTGCTTGCCGTTGGGCCTGTCATCATGATGAAGTTTGTTGCTGCAACCACGAAACCTTACGGGATCAAGACGCTGGTTTCCATGAACCCGCTCATGATTGACGGCACGGGCATGTGCGGCGGTTGTCGCGTAAAGGTGGGAGATGAATATCTCCACGCGTGTGTCGATGGCCCCGATTTTGACGGTCATCTTGTCGATTTTGCCGACGCAATGCGTCGTGGTGTCCAGTATCGCTCGTTCGAGAACACCGCTCGCGAGGTACATGAAGGACGAATGTGTGAGGGCGAGGGAGGTCACTAATGGCAGAGGCAATCAAG
>JAVWLC010000104.1:0-7779 GCA_036638175.1 Raoultibacter sp.
CACTATTTTGGGAGGTTTTCTTTTTAATAATTGGTTTATCCTGGCGTTTGCTGAGTTTGAAACATGGCTACCCTAGCGCCTAAATAAGAGTTTTCAGGCCTATGGGTACAGATGTTGGCTCGGTCTTATGCACGGAAGTGGTTAGGTTGGGGCTAGCGGATCTCGCTATTTAACAGCAGCCCTCAAACCAAGCGAATCAGGAAGTCTTGTATGAGTAAGGACCGAAAGCAAGCCATTGAATCGTTCGAATTGTCGCGAATGGCAACCTACAGCCTGGGGACCTCGATCAGAAGGCGCTTCTCGAAGGGTGCAACGTAAAAAACTCGATCGTTGCGTTTCTATCCGGAGAACTTGGGCTTCCCACTCCATTCTCAGCAGGACTTCGTGGCATGTTTACTGCTTTTACCGATTGCTTTATCATGGCGAGTTGGGATCAATTCTTATGGCTCGCACGGTAGAAGAAGTTCCTTTACTGATCAATCATGTCATTGTTTATGGGCGGATCCTTAAGGCTGCATTTTCCAACGAAGAGGTATACGTAGCACTCGGTACTGTTGCGTTAGCTTCCAAACAAAAAGACCAGTTACGCGAAATCAAGACTACAGAAATTTATTTCCTTGATCAAACAATGAAGCTTTCCACCTGGATGTCGGAATACATCGAAGATTATGAAGTGCAAATTGATAGAAAGATACTCATGGGCTTTCTGATTTAGGCATGCTGACAAGTCTAGATTGCTTATTCACTGACTTCAAAGCCGTAGCCGTAAATGATTTTTCGAAAACCGATCTCAGGATGGCAGTAACGATGATCGTTCTATCTGACGCGCTCGCGAGTGTTTGCGTTCCCCATCAAGTCATACGGGTAGAAACGGATCTTGCAACTTCCACGAGTGTCGTTCGTATATTTATCGAAGCATGCGACAATGCTAATCTGGGCGATCGAGAAGTGGTGAAAAACGGCCACATACCTGATGCAGTGGGATGGAAAGTTCATCGAGCAAGCAATCCAGCTTTTCTGCGCTGCAAGCGCTGAGGAACAACAACACCTCCTTCCCAACAACAACCAACCACCAATCTCACGCAAACAACGCCGCTGCTTGCTCCATGCGGCTTGCGATAGGCACGCCAAACGGGCAACGTGGTTCGCAGTCGGCGCAGCCGATGCAATCGCTCGCGGTAGCATCGAGCGCCTCATAGTGTGCGCGAACCGATGCAGGGATCTCCTCCTGCATGATTGCCAGATCATAAAACTTGTTCACCATGGCAATGTCGATATTCGAAACACATGGGGCACAGTGTCCGCAATAGGTGCACTGCCCAAAGTAGGCATGTTTGGGGGCGGTCGCAAGTACGCTCGCATAATCTTTTTCTGCCTCGGTAGCATGTTCATAATGCACGGCGTCTTCAATATGTGAAACCGTATCGAAGCCAGCAAGAATGCTTGCGACAGCAGGTCGCGTGAGCGCATAGTGGATACATTGGACAGGAGAAAGAGCCACGCCAAATGGCGAAGCTTCGGCGGTGAACAAACGCCCACCTGCGTAGCCTTTCATGACCGTAATGCCGATGTCTTCACGCTCGCACAGAGCATACAGCTCAGCGCGGGCGGGTTCCATACCTTCAAGACTGTCGTCGTAATCGCCAAACGCTGCTTCAAGACTGGTCGAGGCAGGCAGCAGATCGAAAGCTGGGTTAATGCTGAACATGATCACTTCGATTTCGCCTGAAAGCGCGGCGAGTTTTGCGACTTCTGGGTTGTGGGTTGAAAGACCAATATGCTTGATTGCGCCTGCTGCGTGGAGTTCGCGTACATAATCGATAAATGCGCCTGCCATGATATTTTCGTACTCATCGATGTTGTCAACATAGTGAATCATTCCCAGCTCAACGTGGTCAGTGCGAAGGCGCGTGAGCATATCCTCGAATGCGGGACGCACTTTATCAAGATCGCGCGTGCGGACGTATTGACCGTCGTGCCACGTGGAGCCAATGTGCCCCTGAATGATCCAGCGATCGCGATTGGCTTCGACGGCAGCACCGAGGTTGCTTCGAACATCAGGACCTGCCATCCAGCAGTCCAAAATGTTGATGCCTGCGTTTGCGCATGCGTCAACGACGGTCTTCACTTCGACGGCTGATTTTCCTTCCATCCATTCGGCTCCAAAACCGATTTCGCTTACCATAAGCCCTGTCTTGCCCAGTCGCCGATACTTCATGCGCAGCCTTCTTTCCTGATGATTTTCTCGCTCGATGTATTGAAGCACACGAGAGGTATTGAGCGCTAGCGAGAATGTGGGGGGTCGAGGCATATTGTTTGGTAGTATGAGTGCAAAGGTGATCGTAAGACAGAAGGTGCGGGACGTTGCGAAGTCCTTGATCCTTTTGATTGCGCAGAAAGGCCAAGCATGGACATTCGAGAAGTAAGTCAAGAGGACCGCTCGCCAGAACTCATTGAGACATTGGTGAATGTTTGGGAGCGTTCCGTTCGTGAAACGCACGATTTTCTCACCGAAAACGACATCGCGGCGATATCGTCTGAGGTCCCTTGTGCGCTTGCGACGATCGCTTTGCTAGCCCTTGCGTATGTTGATGATCGGCCTGTAGCGTTTGCTGGAGCGCAACACGGCAAACTTGAGATGCTCTTCGTTGATCCAGGTGCGAGAAAGCGCGGAATTGGTGGAGCTTTGCTTGCATATGGCATCGAAACATGGAATGTACATCGTCTTGATGTGAATGAGCAAAACACTCAAGCGTGCGAATTCTACGAGCACGAGGGATTTGCTGTTGTCGCTCGATCATCGGCCGACAGCGCTGGGCGGCCGTTTCCGCTCCTACATTTGGGGCGCGCGAAGGGGGCTCGAGCTGAAATGCGATCTGGTGATTGGTTTGACGCGCATGCTCCTGAGCTGGCTGTTGATCGCGATAGCGCGCGGTTGGTTTTTCGATGCTTTAACAATGACAGCTCTCTTTCTGAAGGTGAACAAACAGATTTGCTGCGGGATCTTTTTGGCGCATGGGGCTTGGACTCAATTGTTTCGGATGGTGTGAAGGCTGATTACGGTTACAACATTTTTATAGGCAAAGGTTGTTTCTTCAACTATAACTGCACGTTTCTTGATGGTGCTCCCATTATTTTCGGCGACGACGTTTGGGTGGGGCCAGGTTGTATATTTGCTACTCCAATTCATCCCTTGATTGGTCAAGAGCGAGCAAGGCAATTTGATGCTGACAGCACGCCACACCTATGGGAGCGAAATCTCCCGATTGTGGTTGGCGATGATGTGTGGCTGGCATCAGGCGTAACGGTGAATCCTGGCGTTACTATTGGGGAAGGTGCCGTTATTGGATCGGGGAGTGTTGTGACCAAAGACGTGCCGCCGCACACCTTGGCTTTTGGCAATCCTTGCCGTGCTGTGCGTGAAGTTACTGAAAGCGATAGGATTTTCTAAAACAAATCTTCCAGATCAACATCTAAACCCTGCGCAATGCGGATGAGCGTTTCTAATGTTGGATTGCCAGTTCCTGATTCTATCCTGTTGAGGGTCACGCGGTCGAGTCCTAGATAGAGAGCAAACTGACGTTGCGACATCCCCTTCTGATCGCGCAGACGAGCTATTTCCAAACCAAGTCTGGTCTTTGGTATTGAATATGAATCACGTTGTGTCATTACAAAAGCGTATGCGATACAATACATGAGGTGGCAGGACATAGCCATCAATTTAGACAAGCTTTTTTATCGAAGAAATGTTTTGTGTATCGTCAGAAAACGAGCGGAAAGGAAGATCATGTCCGTCGTTATTGACCTAGAGAGCGCCCTGCGCAAGCATGGAACAACCCTTGCGGAAGTGGCCAACAAAACTACGTTAACCGAAAAGCAGCTCGAGCTGCTTGGGTGTGACCATTATCAAGCCGTACGGCTTTCAACAATTGATGCCCTGAGCCAAGCCATTGGCTGCAAACCAGGTGAGCTGTTCAGCGAAAAGCACTAAGGCGTTAGCGAAGTAAAGCGAAGGATCCTAGCACGCGCGTTGTGCTGCTATCTAAAAATTCCTCCCATAAATCAATCACGTGAAGTTCTCGGAAACGTCTTTTTGCGCTCACTTCATACCCCTTGACGCATAATACTATGTGACATATAGTATTATGCGAAAGGAGGTATTACATGGATACACAACTGAAACGTGGGTTCCTTGATGTCTGCGTGCTTGCCTCAATCAAGCGGCAAGATTCGTACGGTTACCAGATCGTCAAGGATGTTCCCGAAAGCCTCCATCTTACCGAGTCTACTCTGTATCCGCTGCTCAAGCGTTTGGAAGCAGCAGGATTGCTCGTTGTTTATTCTGTCGAACACAACGGACGACTACGAAAGTATTACCGCATTACCGAAGCTGGTGTAGCTTACTTGGATGTTTTTATAGCTGAGTGGGGAGACATCACTTCTATCTACGATTATGTGAAACGAGGTGCCACCCTATGAACAAAGAAGAATTTCAGCTCGCCCTGCGTTGTGCGCTCGGCAAGCTGCCGTCATACGAGGTCGAACAGACGATAACCTTTTATTCGGAGATGATTGCCGATCGCATGGAAGACGGCATGACTGAATACGAGGCAGTCGCTGCACTCGGGAATCCTCAAGCAATTGCCGCACAAATCATTGCAGAGACGCCAGCCTTCCCGAAAGCTATCGCGAAAGCGAACACAGGCAGTAAGTCGCTCAATATTGTACTGCTCGCGGTGTTGTCGCCCATTTGGGTTCCTCTCGCGCTAGCTTTTGTCGCAGTGGTTTTCGCCATCTACATTGCTATCTGGGCGGTTGTTGTTGCACTTTGGGCTGTGGTAATAACACTGCTCTTGTGTGGTCTTGTGGGGGTTTTCGGATTGTTTTGGCTCACGGCTACGGGGTATCCAATTTCTGGTGTGTGGATGCTCGGCTGCGGACTTGCTGGCTGTGGCCTTGGATTGCTCGCATGGTCTGGTGTGTTGGCGGCAAGCAAAGGTCTTGTCCGGCTCACGCATGTATTTGCCCGCAAAGTAAAAAGCTTGTTTGTGCGGCTGAATAAGCCTGGCACAGACTCGACACTGCCCATGCCGCCTCATGCTGCACCAACTGAACCTATCCAAGAGAGGCAGATCAATCATGTCTAAAACGCAAAAAATTATCCTGATTGTTGGTACGATCCTGCTTGTTGGCGGCATGACGCTTTCCTTTGCTGCGTTTGCCGTGGCACGGTTTGATCTCAGAAATCTTTCGACCACGGGCGATTGGACTCGGTCTTCAGAAACATTCTCACTTGACTCGGAAACCGCCCTTGATGAAATCATTATGAAAGACGCATCGCAAAACGTGAGATTTGAAGCGACGGATTCCGACGAGATCGAAGTCATCTTCTGGGAAAGCGAACGCAAGCACTATACGGTTAAGGAAGCGGGCGGCACGCTGTCTGTCGAGGCGAACTACGAGCCGACCGTTTTCTCCATGTCAATAGATTTCGATGATCACACAACGATTATCAGAGTCCCCCATGACTACGCTGGTTCGATTCAAACAGAACTAGCCAGCGGAAATGCAGTCATGAAAGGCGTGAGCGCCTCGAGCATCAAGGTATCTGTGATGAGCGGAAGCATTGACGCCGTTGAATGCGAAGCTGATGTGGTTGTGTTCGATACAGCAAGTGGAAACATTAAGGCCCAGATGATTGGATCGGCAGACCAGTACATCATTTCAGCAAGCTCATTGAGCGGATCGGTGACGGCTCCAAGTGGCGCAACGGCGTCCGACAAGAGCATTTCGCTGAGGGCAACAAGCGGTAACGTTGACCTCACCTTCAGCTCAAGCAGCTCTTCAAGCGCAGCTGATAAGGTGGAGTCGCCGGATCGCAGCAAAGGCTCGGCCCCAGCCGCGCCTTCTGCACCTGCAGCCCCTTCCGCTCCCGCAGCAATGGTTTTCGCAAAGAGCTAGATTTTCACCGTTAGGTATCCGTTTGCGCCTTGCCAATGGATAGGACTAAACTGGTTGCATTCGGAAAAGGAAGGTGCGATTTGCTTCCGCTTACGCCCGACCCCGCTGGACGCATGCACGCCTCATGGAAGGAGATCGATTATGGCTATCACGAAAATCCTTGTAGCTTACGACGGTTCTGAGCTGGCAGATAAGGCGCTTGATCTTGCGCTTGATATCGTTAGGCATAACACAGAAGCACATGCTGATATCGTTAACGTTGTCCCCGTGCCGTTTCTTACTGAAACACAGGCGGCGAATTTTCAAGAAATCACCAATATGATGATGCAGGATGGCAAAGAGGTACTGTATCGAGTGAGCGATAAAATCGAGGGCGTTGAAGATCAAATAGACACGTTGCTACTCACGGGTGTTGCACCAGCATCCGAGCTCCTAAAAATGGCGAACAGTGGGTCGTATGATCTCATGGTTGTTGGAAATCGAGGCTTGTCTGGTCTCAAGCAATACATGGGAAGCGTGAGCTATCGCGTGTTCCACGAATCGACCATTCCCGTGCTTATCGCAAAATAGAAACTAAGCGTTGCAGAATTTGACTCCGTAAGCACAATAACGCGACTTTTATTTGCATTTTGCTCATTGGCGTTGACGTTATTGGGCTTAGCTTGACGACTCGCGAATAAGTGCGCAGATTGCTTAACTCTTACGGTTCGGTACGCGTGGGCAACGAATAGGTTGCTTTTTCTTGTGTGGGTGGATACTCCTAAACAATCAGTAAGGAGGCCCTCACGTGGCAACCGTGCAAACAGCGCAACCACAAAAAAATACAATCAAGATTATGTTCGCGGGACTATTGCTCGCGATGTTTGTTAGCTCGCTTTCCGAAACCGTAACAGCAACAGCTTTGCCCACAATTGTTGGCGATCTTGGTGGCGTCGATCATATGGAGTGGGTGACGACAGCCTATATCCTTGCAGCGACAATCATGATGCCTATCTATGGCAAGCTCGGTGACCTCATAGGTAGAAAGTACCTGCTGATTGCGGCACTTGGGATTTTCATTGCTGGATCAATTACGTGCGGATTTGTTACGTCTATGGAAGGACTCATCTTCGGACGTGCTCTTGAGGGTGTGGGCGGCGGAGGCTTGATTATTTTGTCACAAGCAACCATTGCCGATGTGATTCCTCCTCGTGAGCGTGGTAAATACATGGGCATTATGGGTTCGGTCTTTGCTATCTCAACGGTACTGGGGCCTTTGCTCGGCGGTTGGTTTGTGCAGGTGACGGGCTGGCGATGGTTGTTTGGCTTCAACGTACCTATCGCGGTGTTGGCAATCTTGGCGGCGGCAAAGTTTCTTCCTAAACCGACAAATGCTGGAAGGCGCGTTTCGGTTGACGTTGCGGGCATGACGTTTATGGCGGGATCGGTTGCCTCGCTCGTACTCATGACTTCATGGGGTGGCTCAAGGTACCCATGGGATTCTCCTATTATCATCGGCCTCGCTATCATGTGCGTGTTGTGCGCTGTTATTTTTGTTGCTGTTGAGCGGTTAGTGAAAGAACCAATCATTCCCATGTATTTGTTTAAGAATCGAAACTTTGTTTTGTGCACCATAACGGGGTTGCTCATTATGTTGGGGATGATGGGGACAACTACGTATCTGCCAACTTACTTCCAAATTGTTGAGGGACTTTCGCCTGAACAGGCAGGTTTTATGACGATTCCGATGATGGGTGGGGCAATGATCATGGCCATCATTTCGGGTTTTCTTGCGTCAAAGACGGGCAAGTACAAGTGGATGCCCATTGCGTGTTGTGT
>JAVWLC010000104.1:7789-8044 GCA_036638175.1 Raoultibacter sp.
GGCGGGTTTTTCATGCTTTCCCAGTTGACATTGGGAACGCCCCTTATTGTGACGGGAATCTCACTGTTTGTGCTCGGCTTTGGCATAGGTCTTGGGCAACAGATCCTCGTTCTTGTTGTACAAAATGAGTTTCCGAGTGAGATTGTTGGTACAGCAACGGCGGCCAACAACTTCTTTCGCCAAATTGGTTCTACGCTTGGCGCTTCACTTGTCGGTACAGTATTTACTTCGAGGCTCGCAACTGAGCTCGCGAAA
>JAVWLC010000105.1:0-8027 GCA_036638175.1 Raoultibacter sp.
TGCCCGCTGAAGAGCCCACCGACAACCTCACGAAGCCACTGTCCTTCGTAAACGAAAAAAGGATAGTACTGTTCAAGCCCATCGACGCTCCATACAAGCGAACGTCCATTTGATGGATAGACAAATAACGCCAAAAAGGCGAATACGACAAAAAGAATCGTATACGTTAGCCACAACGTTCGCGTTTTTTGCTTTTCACTCGAACCCTCGCGTGTACGAATTCGACTTTCAAGCGCTTGAAGCTTGCTTGTTACTGATTTCAACGGCATCCTCGCGAGACGTCACTGCATGCGTCATCAGATTGCAATCGACGCACTGCTCTTTCAGACCAATCACCCTGTGAAATATACCACTGTATTGTCCGCTCAATACCAACCGAGAACTTCGTCTGGGGATTCCATCCGATAGCCTCAGATATCTTGCGCGGGTCGATACCATACCGACGATCATGACCTTTTCGATCAGTAACGTAGGTAATAAGTGATTCATCAATGGTTTCATCAACATGGTCATGCAGATGCGCGAGAATTGTTTTCACCAATTCGATGTTAGAGAGCTCATTGTGGCCGCCAACGTTGTAGACAGCCCCTGGTTCGCCCTGTTCAAGCACGGCATCGATTGCAACGCAGTGATCTTCAACATAGAGCCAGTCGCGCACATTGAGCCCATCGCCGTACACGGGCAAGGGTTCATGATTCAACGCACGATGGATCATGAGGGGAATCAGTTTTTCGGGGAATTGATAGGGTCCGTAGTTGTTGGAACACCGTGTAATATTGGTTGGAAGCCCGTATGTGTCAGCATACGCTTGCACAAACATATCAGCTGAAGCCTTCGATGCCGAATAGGGACTATGGGGATTAAGCGGCGTTTGCTCCGTAAAGAAACCGGTAGGCCCTAAAGAACCGTACACTTCATCAGTTGATACCTGTAAGAACCGTTTGCCAGGCTTATACGAGCCATCAGGCAACTCCCAGGCAGCGCGCGCTGCATCGAGCAAGACCAGTGTTCCCCCAACATTGGTGCGCAAAAAGACTGCTGGTGCCTCAATCGAGCGATCAACGTGGGATTCCGCGGCAAAGTTCACAACGTAATCAAATGAAAACTCCTGAAAAAGACTGCCGATTGCCTGTTCGTCGCAAATATCGATTTTACGAAACACATGGCGATCGCACGTCATAGCCTCGGTGAGGTTTTCGAGGCTGCCCGCATAGGTGAGAATGTCCACCGTGACAACCCTGCAATCAGGATGCCGATCCAAAAGATAGGTAACAAAATTTGATCCAATAAAGCCAGCGCCACCAGTTACGAGATAGGTCTTCACGACTGCCCTTCCCCGTCTTCAACACGAATAGCCTGCTCCATGTCTTGATACTGCACAACATGGCGCAAGTGTTGCCCATAGGGCGATTTTGCGTGACGATCCGCAGAAGCAAGCAGCGCTTCTTTGTCGATCCATCCATTGGTGTACGCAATTTCTTCTAGCGCGGCCACCTGTTGTCCTGAACAAGTCTCAACAATGCGTACGAATTCGCCTGCATCAAGCAAAGCCTTCATTGTGCCTGTATCAAACCACACAAACCCACGACCCAGCGTTATGACATGCAGGTCACCCGCATCCAAATACATACGATTCAGATCAGTAATCTCGAGTTCGCCGCGAGCAGAAGCACGAACTTGCTTTGCGAAATCAACGACGCGGTTATCGTAAAAGTACAATCCTGTTACGCAATAATTGGATGCTGGATGTTCAGGCTTTTCTTCAAGTGAAACAGCCCGTCCCTCTTCGTTAAACCCGATGACACCAAACTGCTGGGGATGCTCAACATGGTAGCCAAACACCGTTGCGCCGTGCGTGCGAGATGCCGCCTGGGCGAGCAGCGCGGTCAAACCACTTCCGTAAAAGATGTTGTCGCCCAAAATGAGTGCGACCGAATCTTCGCCGATAAAATCTTCTGCGAGCAAAAAGGCTTGTGCAAGACCATCAGGGGAAGGTTGTTCGGTATATGAAAGAGAAATACCAAAGTCAGAACCATCTTTGAGAAGGTTTTTAAAATTGGGCAAATCATGCGGTGTTGAAATAACCATGATGTCGCGAATACCCGCCATCATCAAAATGGACAGCGGATAGTACACCATCGGCTTGTCATATACGGGAAACAGTTGCTTTGAAGTTACTGCAGTCAAGGGTGCTAAACGGGTCCCTGACCCCCCTGCTAGAATTATTCCCTTCATTGCACTCCTGTAAGCGGCTGTGGAAAACTCAATACCCATAGCGTTGGTTGTCTTGCCATGAGCTATCTCATAGCAACGGTGAGCTTCTTAGTAATAGATACGTTTATGCCAAAAGTTTACCACACGTACGAAACGATGAGTTATTCGCTCAGTAAGCTTTTCGATCGAAGCATCAAGATAACAGAAACACCGATTAGGACAGCAAGGAGCTGCAGCCTTTGCTATAGTGGATCAGTTCAATAACCATGAGATACTTACAGCAAGGCAGCACGTGGACCCGTTTCTTTTTATTACCATTGTCACCCTTATCGCAGGCATGGGCGGAACTGGCTTAGGCGGCATTATTGGCGCGCTTTTTCGCACCGATTCAAGCCGCATTGTCAGTCTGCTCCTGAGCTTTGCTGCTGGCGTCATGCTTTCGATCGTCTGCTTTGATCTTTTGAGCGAATCAATCGAATCGGCTGCATTGTTTTCAGACCATGCTGTTTTCATTGTGTCAGGTGCCGTTTTGTCGGGAATTGCCGTTGTGTATCTATTGAACCTGATAATCGACCGCAGGACCAGGCGAGAAGTCCCGCACGCCGCCGACACCACTCATCCCAAAACTCACGATGACCTCGATGAACTCATCCATGCTGATCACTTGGCCGAGCACCGCAAACGCCATGATCCCACTTCATCACTTTTCGTGGCAGGCATTGTGATGGCGTGCGCCATTGCGCTTCATAACGTTCCCGAGGGCATGACTATCGGGGCGGGATTTGCTACGCAATCTGACTTGGCTTCGGGAGCTGGAATTATTTTGGCTGTTTTGATTGGGCTGCACAACATCCCCGAAGGAATGGCCGTTTCGGTGCCACTCATTAATGGTGGCATGAAGCGGGTTCGTGCCGTGCTCATCACCGCAGCAACAGGCATCCCAACGGTACTGGGCGCTTGGTTTGGTTTTTGGCTCGGTGATATTGGACCACTAGGACTGACTTTGAGTCTTGGATTCGCCAGCGGGGCGATGCTCTACGTTGTGTTTGGAGAAATCTTGCCACAAGCAATCCTTATGTACCGATCGAAGCTGCCCGCGTTCTTTGTCATCATCGGTATGTTGCTAGGGCTTATTATCATCTTCGGATGATCAAAGCGCGACCATCCGAAGATGCTTTAGTCTGCGTTTACAAGAACGCTAGCGTTCAGAAGCTTGTTTAGGCATCGAGTTCCTTGAGCGGCGGTAGCTTCCAAGAGAAATCGATCACTGACGGATCGGGAAGATAAATGCGCATGGTCATCGAGAAGATGTCTTCGCAGATAGGAAGCCAGTTCGATTCCTTTTCACCCTGCGGATTTTTTGCCTGAATGTACAGGTCGAGTGAGCCGTCCTCGTTAAACTTGAGGTCACTCGAATCGCTGATATTGTAGCGATCAAGCTCGTTTTCAATGACGTAGCCTGGTCCAGAATACGCTGTGAGTGACCACCAGCCGTCTTTACCGTGAGGCGGCAACATGCCTGGCTCAAAGTGGAGCACATAGTTTTTGTCACCACTCAAAGGCGTGCCTGATGCCTTCATCGACATCGACGGATAGACCGCCATACTCACGGGATTTGCAAATCCGCCATAGGCAACGATAGCGCGGAACACGTAGTCGGTCCCAAACTGGCCAACGCTTTCATCAAGGAATCGCCAGCCATTCGAATCGATTGTTTTCGCGTACTTCGACGAGAATTCGAGGCCGAGCAGATTTGGAAGATAAGAAATTGCTTCCTGTATCTCAGGATCAAGTGCATCAAAATCGAACGTGAGACCAGCGCCAATATTCCAAGGCGCAAAGCGCTGCAAGGCCGGCTCATCCTCAGGAGCAGCAGGATTATCGATTGCCAGTTCATTGAACAGTTCAAAGTATTCCTGAACTGAAAGTGATGCAACTTTTTCGATAGCGACGTAGTCATAATCGGGACGGTACACTCCCTTCGGGGGCGTGTAATCGGTTCCATAAGCACTCAGTGGCTGCAGATCCATGGCCTGCTGGATTGCATAGACGTTTTCGATATCCTCAGGTCCGAGGAGCTTGGTTCGAATAAGCAACCACACAAGATTGGTTTGAACAGGGACTTCAATGACGCCCTCAGGAAGCGTGCCTTCCCAGCCAGGTCCAACAAGCGCGTAGTCATGCTGATCGCTTCCGCCGAGCGCGCCCGTTCCCAAAATCACGGGAGTATTTGAATAACCGTCAAACAACTGCACGGAACAATAGCGATCAGTCGCCGGCTTCCGCATCACAATCGGCTCAGCTTTGAGATCGAGATACGTCTGCGAGTATACAGTGTCAACGTTGCCGCGCGTCAGCGTACGCATCTTTGGAGTCATGAGCTCGTGCGCGTGAAACAGCTGATTGACCGGTGCTTTTTCATAGGTGGGGTATTCGGTGTTTGTTGCCATACGTTTAACGTGCTCAAGCAACATAAGGGGGTACGCATAGAGGTAAGCTTCTTCGAATATTGATGCGATTTCGTCGGAGGTCTTACTTGGTTCGATAGCATTTTCGTCCATGACTATTCCTTTCGTTAATCACCTCATAAGCAGATCACTAAGCCTATAGCGGGTAGTATACATGAGTCAGCAAGTCACCTTCGGTAAAGGTATGATCAGTTTTGGGTCGGCACATATACGGTGCGCTTGCCAAAATAAAAAGAACAAAGGTCGCGCACGAAACGCAACCTTTGTAAGGAGGCTTGTCGATCTATTGCTGTGGCTACGAGTGACACGTATGGCATTCGTAAATATTCTGATGATGACATGAAAGACATTTTGTCGAAGCCGCAGCATCAGCCTTCTCGGTCGAATGCATCGCATGGCACGATGCGCAGTTGATCACTTCATGCTCTGAGTTTGTTGGAAGGCCATGGGGATTGACCGTCGTTCCGTTTTCATCAGTTAAGAGCGTGAGGTTCGCCGTCGCTGCCTGTAGATCACTGGGTTTGTGACAACTCTGGCACACACTTGAATCCACCTCTGTCTTCTTCAACTTTGTCGCAGTCTTGGTGAGGTCTTTTGAATTCTCGTGCACGTCGGCGAGAGCGGTTTCATCGGTGTGGCAACTCGTGCATGTCTGGCCCTGTTGTTCATGAGTCGCACACAGGTATGCAGAATCGCTCATTGATGATGACTCTGTCGAATGACACGAGGTGCAATCCGAATCAGAAGACCACGCCACTTGCGTGGTGGCATTGTCTGCCTGGGCTTCGCCCGCGTTCTCGTCAGAAGCTCCCTGTGGCGCACAGCCAGAAAGCATCAGCAGCCCAACAAGACACATCATTACCATTGCCACACCGACCAACATGAGTGTTTTTTGCATAGTTCGATCGTTCATCATTCCTTCTTTCTGGTGGAGCTATGTTGCATTACGCAGTGATCTCGTTGCCTTCATAGGTGCCTGAGCCAACATAATTCGGGTTTTCGCCACTCGCGGATGTGTTGCCAGTAAAAGTTCCGCCATTATTGATCACGTTTCCGCCATCGTTATTAAGGGCCGAAACTGCACTTCCGCTACCAACGCATGATGAAATGGTGCAACCCGATTCAATGGTTACGTAGGCATCTGCTCCACTAATCGACACAGCAGAAGCGCCAAAGTTTTCTGCGTAGCCTGACCCATCAGTCACGTTATTCGTAAGCGTTAGACCTGAGCCAAACGTCACGCGAGCAAGATCCGAGATCATGATGATGGGGCTTGTCACGCCTTCGCCAGCTCCGTCAAAAACGACATCCTTGACCGTAATGGTTCCATCGGTAATGCGAAGCATCTCGGTGACGTGACCAACAGCGCGATAAATCTTGAACGGCTTGTCTCCGTTGCTTTTGATGGTGATACTGGTTCTAAAGCCGATAGTTGCGCTTTCACCATTTTCGGTATCAACCGTATCGGCAAGTAGCACTACCGTACCGCCACCATTCTGGTTTGCCTTATCGACAGCATCTTTGAGATTTGTATAGTACTGATCGATGTACTTAACCGTCTTGCCAGCAGCAAGTGCTTCGGCATCTGGATCAGCCTTTTCGACCTTCTCTTCCTTCTCCTGTTTTGCTGCAGGGGTTGGCTCACTTTGCGTAGAATCATTTTTTGCGGCTTCGCCACTCGAACACCCAAAGCAGGCAAGTGCTAGGGTGCCAACGAGTGCGAGCATGAATAACTTATTGAGTTTCATGGGGTCAGCCCTTCATTTTCTTCGGTAACAGAAATTCCGTTCTCTGGCTGCATTCCATGTGAGCCGAACGGATACTAGTGCTTCCCGCACGAACAGATGAGGGGGGTTCCATCCGTGCGGGATAGTGGGATTGGCTGGATACATCCAAGCCTCGATTAAGTGTTACTTTTTGGCATCCCAAGCTTCCAGGGTGACAGCATGCTGAGCTGCTACGCGTCCCGTGGTGACCGCCTCGAGAATGTTGCCGATGTCGTAAACGAATGCATTGTAGGAGCCAAACTCACCTGCATTGTAAAGACGCGGGATCGGCTCTCCGAAGGCATCGATGGTCTGACAGTTCTCATTGCGTTCAGGACCGCCTTGTGTGTTGATGCTTGAATAACCAAGTTCAATTGCATAAAACGGAGGTGTGTTCAGGGGTAGCATGTGTTTTGCATCGCGGTTGAAATCGGGGTCCTTGCCTGCTTCGCAATATGAATTGTATGTCTCAATCGTCTTGGCGAGCGCTGCCGCGTCAATACCGTTGATGGCCTCAGACTCATCGTGACAAGGGCGTTCTGCTTTGATATTCTTGGCAAGATCCTCAATGGTTTCACCCTTGAAAATCCAACCTTGCTTGACCGCGTTGTCGTTGGTGCCCCAATCAATAATGGGATCATCAGGATGGTTGAAGTTCCAAACGCCAGCATATGTATTAATGATTCCAGCGCGACCCGAGCCCTCCCATAGTGGCTTAGCATCATACATAGTTTGGTCAAAGACCAAAAACATAGGAAGATGGGGATAATCGCATGCCTTGCTGTCGAAGTCAAAACCAGGCTTATGATCCATATCATGTGCACCTGTTTTATCTTCCTTCATGAAACGATTGCCATTGTAGTCAACAATACAATAATTGTAAGGCGTGATGCCATCGGTCGCATCAGTACTGATCGAGCAGTTCGCTGCAATAGAGGGCTGCATGTAACACAGGGCCGCATGCTCAAGCGCGTGCATGTGCCAAATGTTTGCACCAACCGCCTGCGCCATCGGGAAACCATCCCCAGTATTGTTGGGAGTGCCCCACGGAAACACCCTTACGCCAGGATTGTTATAGCTATACTGAATTTCAGGGTTGTTCTCATAGCCGCCACAAGCAAGGATGACTGCTTTATGTGCCTTGAAATTAACCGCTTCTCCGTTTTCGTTTTCAGCAACAACACCAACAATCTCTTTGGTTTCAGGATTTTGAATGAGACGCTTCGCTGGAGTCGACAAGCGAACGTCAACATCGTAAGACTCGGCTGCTTCCTCGATTGCTTCAAAGAGATACATGCCAACAATGCCATCACGCCCAGCCACATACCCGCCCTGGTATTCTTTCGGGCGCTTGTGACCATCGTTGCCTTCATCTGCCCATGTCACATCAATACCAAAGGTTTCCATCCACTCGGGAGTCTCGTTGGCATGGTTCATATAGCCCTTAATGACTTCTTCGCTTGCACCTGCACCAAATGATCCATGCAGATAGGTTTTTGCCCACTCATCAACGTCTGCTCCCACACACGTATGCATGTGTCCACCTGAGCAACCCGTACTGCCACCATCGCGTTCGGCT
>JAVWLC010000106.1:0-6215 GCA_036638175.1 Raoultibacter sp.
GGCGAAGAGCCTCTTATGGATCCCCTTGAAGTGGCAAACGTTATGGCGTTCATTGCATCGCCAGAATCCCTGGGTATCAACGGCGTAGTGTTATTCGTTGACGGCGGAACCGATGCCCTGCTCAATTCCGAAAAAGTGTATTAGGAGGCTGACATGGTTATCAATGATTTCGTCGACGCAATGCTCGCAAAAGATCACAAAGCGCTCGCCGCTTGCTTCACTGAAGAATGTCGTCTCGTGGATTATTGCCCGTCGCTCGTAAAGCGCGAAAGTGCCTTTCTTTATGGCCGCAACGCTATTGAGATGTTCTTCCACAACAAGTTTACCTTTGGTGGCTTTGGCATGCTCGATCCGCGCATCACCAATGAACGCACGGTAAACTTTTATGCCAACTACAATGGCATGATGATTCACGCACTTGCGCAGATAGAAAACTGCAATGACGGTGTATGCAGCCTCAATGACAGTCTCATTCAGGAACTGGTAATCCGACCAGCGTAAAGCTGGAAGACATCGCCACACACTACAAAACGCGCCGAACTGCCTTAAAAGCAGGTCGGCGCGTTCGTTTTTTCTACCTACTGGCGGGCTGCTGCTGCGTGATGCAGTGGATGTTGCCTCCGCCAAAGACCACTTCTTCTGAGCGCACGCCCACAACCTTGCGATCAGGGAAGATCGCCTGGATTTCTTCAAGTGCACGAGCATCGTTCTCATCGTTATATTGCGGCACAATAACTCCCCCATTAACAATGAGAAAGTTCATGTACGAAGCAATACAAGGTTCATCGGGAACACGGGGCACCGCTGCTTCATCTCTATCGATAGTGTCGCAAGCAGCCTGAGAGAGATACGTCGGCTTTTTGGGAAGGCATATCTTATGGACTTCGAGCTTTCGTCCCTTGGCGTCAACAGCGCCGCAAAGCGCCTCGTAACATTCCTTCGCCGTCTGGTAAAAAGGGTTCTCGGTGTCATCGGTGTAGATACAAGCAACCACACCAGGTGCGATATAGCATGCTACGTCATCAATATGTCCGTTTGTCTCATCAGGATCAATGCCGTCTTTCAGCCAGATGACTTTTTCGACATTCAGATAGTCTTTGAGATAGCCCTCGATCTGCGTTTTGGTCAACTGGGGATTGCGGCCTTCAGACAGCAGGCACATTTCGGTAGTAATAACCGTGCCTTCGCCATCAACGTGAATGGAGCCGCCTTCCAGAATGAACGAATCAGGACGGTAGCGCTCAACGCCAGCTAGATCAGCCACTTTCACGCCAACTTGCGCGTCCTTATTCCAAGGGAAATACATGCCGTCATACAGACCGCCCCAAGCATTGAAATGCCAGTGAACCGCACGGACTCCACCGGCATCGTTAACTACAAACGTTGGGCCACAATCGCGAATCCAAGCATCGTCGGATGACATTTCTATAACCTGAATGTTGTGCTCGGCACCCAGAAGTGCTTGTGCATTGATATAATCGTCTTCGTTCACACAAACCGTGACGGGTTCAAACTCGGCAATAGCCTTCGCGACATCCGCAAACGCCTTTTGCGCAGGCTTTGCGCCATAGCTCCACGTATCCTGACGATGCGGCCAAAGCATCCAGATTTTTTCCTGTGGCTCAAACTCACCAGGCATGCGATAACCATCAGCCTTTGGATTGGATACACTCTCGAGAATGGTTTTCACGATACGTTCCTTTCTTGGTTGATCTAGCTATGGAAGACGCATGTTCACCAATGCACCTGGGGCAAGATCATCGGATACAGCAATCTCAAAGTAGCTTTCAGTCATACCCTTGCCGTTAGACTCAACCAGAACCTCTTCAATAGAGCCCCTGCGCTTTTCATATTCCTGCTTCCGCAAAGCTTCGCCGAGTTCTGACAACTGCTGAGCTCGCTGAGCCTTAATGCGTGGATCAATCTGATCAGACCGCTTTGCTGCAGGTGTTCCCGTTCGAATCGAATAAGGAAACACGTGAATTTTCGAAAAGCGGCATCGTTTTGCCATCGCAAGCGTTGCAGCAAAATCTTCTTCGGTCTCGCCTGGAAACCCAACAATGATATCGGTAGAAAGCGATAGCTGCGGCATGGCCGCATAGAGCTTCTCTACCAAATCAGAGAATTGCTCAGCAGTGTAAGGGCGCGCCATTTCCCGCAAAACGCGTGCGCTCCCTGATTGAAGCGGCAAATGCAGGTGTCGAGCAATGCGTCCTTCCGAGCGCGCCATGAGCGCAATCAGGCGATCGTCGACATCTCTGGATTCAATACTCGATATGCGAAAGCGGACCCCTTCGGTTTCTTCCAGCATGCGCTCAAGCAGCGCAGTAAGATCCATGTCGCCATCTTTATAGGATCCAAGATTGATCCCAGTCAGCACAATCTCATGCACACCGGCCTGCGTATAGCGAATAAGTTCATCAAGCACTTCGGCGTAGGGTCTGCTCCACGCCCTTCCACGAGCAACGTGCACAATGCAGTACGTGCAAGCGTTGTTGCAGCCATCCTGCACCTTGATGCCCACCCGCGTAGGGAAATCACCACCCACTCGCAACAGGGACGCTTTGTCCTCCTCGGTCCCTTCGCCACCTGTGCCCTCTGTGCCACCCGCACCATCCGCACTATCTGTGCCTTCCGCACCCTCTATGCCATCCTCGCCAGCAGCAAACGCCAGCGAAGGAGCCACACGCAAAAGGCCTGCGCGCGTTTGCGCTGCCTGCGAAAGTTCAAGCTTTCCAACAACCACAACACGGTTATCCATCTGCTCAAATACCTCAGCATCAATTGCGGCAGCGCATCCGGTTACTATCACAATCGCATGGGAGTGGTCTTTGAGCGCACGACGGACGGCTTTGCGCGTCTTCTTCTCTGCTTCACCCGTAACCGTACAGGTGTTAATCACAACAAGGTCGGCAGCAGCGTTGTCCGTTTCGCCCTGAGCACTTCCCTGAACACCCGCAACAAGCGGCTTCATGCCCAACGATTCAAAAGCGAGAGCAAGGCTATCGGACTCAACACGGTTGACCTTGCAGCCGAGATTGACGATGGCATATCTCATCCAAGACCGCCCAGCTCATAAAGCACCAGCGAAGGAGCAATGAGTCCCGCTGTTTCTGTGCGCAGGATGGAAGGACCAAGGCTAACCACGCTCGCAAAGCGATTCGCCTCACAGAGCGCGTCCACTTCGCGCTGCGTAAAACCACCTTCGGGACCTACTACTACCAAGACACGCGCATCTTCAGACGCTATGCCCTGTTTTCCCAGCGCACTGTTGAGGGCATCACGGATCGATCCTTCACGCGCTTCCTCCCAACATACCAGCACTGCTGCTGCCAGCCGTGCGAATTCGCACAAGGCAGCCAGATTCATGGGTTCGGAGATTTCAGGCACATCATGCTGCCCGCTTTGCATGGCGGCGCTTTTTGCAATCGTACGCCAGCGCGCGGTTTTAGCTGCGGCTTTCTTCTCATCGAGCTTTACAATGGAACGCTCGCACATAAACGGAACAAAGCCAGATACGCCCACCTCGGTTGCGTGGCGAATGATGTCATCCATCTTGTCGCCTTTCGCAATGCCTTGCACTAACACCACGGTTGGCAGCTTGGTGGTATCTTCAATCATCTGAGCAATGCGCACGTGCAAAGCATCACGGTCAAACGATACAACCTCGCACTCAAAGTAATCTTTAGCGGCATCCACAACTGCAATATGCTCGCCAGGCGCAAGCCTGAGCACGCGAGCGTGTTTTGCATCATCAGCAGCAAGGCGCAGCGGAAAAACGTGATTCTGTTCTTCCGCAAGCACCTGATCTTCGAGATAAAAATGATGGAGCGCCATCGCACAGAGCCTAGTTAAAGACGTCGCGCAGCTTTTGGAGCGGCTTGCGTTCTTGCGAAACGCTGTCTCCCATTTCTTCTGCAAGCTGTTCAAGCAGCTCACGTTCACGCTTCGAAACCTTCTTAGGAATGACCACGTTGATATGCACGTACATATCGCCACGGCTTTCGCTCTTGAAGCGCGGCATACCGAAGCCTTTTACGCGAACAACCTGCTCATTCTGGCATCCTTCAGGGATACGAACCGAGACGATTTCTTCATCGTAAATGCCTTCGATTTCGATCTCAGCACCTAGTGTTGCTTGCACAATTGAAATGTTGGCACGAGCATGAAGGTTATCTCCATCGCGCTCGAAGAATTCATGGGGTTGAATGCGACACGTGACAATAAGATCGCCAGCCGTTGCTCCCTGCATACCCGCTTCACCAAAGCCCGAAAGGCGCAGTTGTTGGCTATCGCGAATGCCCACAGGCACTTCCACGGTAACGCGTTGACGATCAGGAACGCGACCTTGTCCATCGCACTCGGGACAGGGGTTTTCAATGGAGGTTCCCGTACCGCCGCAGGTTCTGCACGTTTGGGCGGTTTGCATATCACCCAAGAATGTACGCTGAACGGTAACAACGCGACCCTTGCCATTGCAATCAGGACACGTGACCTCTTTACCATCAGGCCCAAGACCAGTACCTTCACAATCGGGGCACGGGGCTAACCGATCGTAGACAATTTCCTTCTTGGCACCTGCGGCAACTTCTTCAAGCGTAAGCCGCAGGCCAACGCCCATGTCACGGCCTTCTTTGCGCATGGCTGCTTGCCCGCCGCCCTGCCCGCCGAAAAACGAGCTGAACAGATCGCCCATGCCAAAGCCGCCACCAAACAGGTCTTCAAAATCAACGTACTGGCTTCCGCCGCCGCCACCTGCTGCACCAGGAATGGTGCCAAAGCGATCATACTGAGCGCGCTTTTGCGGATCGCTCAGTACATCGTAAGCTTCATTGAGCTCCTTGAAGCGATCCTCGGCATCGGAGGCCTTGTTTACGTCAGGATGAAGCTCGCGTGCCTGCTTACGGAACGCTTTCTTAATCTCGTCTTCGCTCGCATTCTTCGAGACGCCGAGCACCTCGTAGAGATCTTTGGTCATTGCTGTCGAAACCTTTCTACAATCAACTGTCCTGCAAGGCGCTTTGCGCTATGCGAACAGCCTGGATAACCCTGGAATAGTCCATACGAGTCGGACCGATAACAGCTACGATACCCGCTGCATCTCCCCGACCAAATTGACTGGCAACTACCGAAACGCCCGAAAGCGCTTCATCATTATTCTCGTGTCCAATTCGAACAAGTGGCCCATTTACTGCCGTCGCGTCATCGAACACATGCAGCAACACGGCATCGTCCTCAAGAATCTGCATAACGGGAAGCAGCGATTGCGCGTGACTGAACTCGGGCTGACGCAACAACGTACTCACGCCAATACTATGAGCTCTGCCCGTATCGCTCTCCTGCAAGCACAACATAACTTCTTCAATCACCAGTTGCACCAGCGGATCTTTCAGTACCTCAACCGCTTCAGGATTGATTTCCTCTTGCGCCTCGGTGAGCGATTTTCCAACAAACATATCGTTGAGCAGGTTCTGCACTGCCGCAAGATCATCGGAGTAAACCTCTTCGGCAAACTCCATCGAGCGATTGAGCACCTGTCCATCTTCGGTCACCAACACCACAAGTGCGCGGTATCCCGTGAGCGAGATCAACGAAAGTTGTTTGATACGGAACGCAAGCACCGAAGGTGCCAGCACAATGGAGAGGCAATCAGTAAGGCGCGTGAGAGCAACCGACGTATTCTCGATGAGATCATCAAGCTCACCTGCACTGCGCTTGAGATCTTCAATCACGTTGCCGTACGCCAACTCATCGGTCCCGATACCGCTTTCCAGCAAATCATCGACAAATGCACGGTAACCTGTATCGGTTGGAATGCGGCCAGCTGACGTATGAGGTTGCACAATATAGCCAGCATCTTCGAGCACGGAAAGCTCGTTGCGCACGGTAGCGGGGCTAACGCCAAGCTGGTAGCGTTCAACAAGCGTGCGCGAGCCAACAGGAAGCGCGCGGGCGACATACTCTTCAATGAGAGCACTTAAAACACGTTGCCGTCTGTCGGAGAGCATTGCCGTCCTTTCTTCGCATCGATTCCTCTGTGAGCCAACCCCGTATTTTAGCAGCCTCACCCTTGGAGTGCTAACTATTCTTCAGTTTTAATAGTATTTCGATATAAGTACCACAGAGTCAGCGTTTTATGGCGCCAAATCGTAGATACGACCGTACAGTTCGTTGCCGCAAAGCCAGCCCATAACAGTGGGACGATAACGACCATC
>JAVWLC010000106.1:6225-7822 GCA_036638175.1 Raoultibacter sp.
AAGATCGCGAAGCGTCATCACAAGCTGCGGGAGTAATAGCGCAGCATCACTCACCTGAGTATCACTAATGCCCTGCACCATACGCATGCCCAGCATCAAATCTTCGGCACACATCTGCGCACGGTCCAAATCATCAATGACTTGTCCGTCCTGCACGCGCATTCGCCGAGAATCATTCTGCGTCATCGTCACAGCCGAGGTCCCGAAGCCGATGTAGGGCTTCCCTGTCCAGTACGCAATATTGTGACGACACTCAAAACCTGGCTTTGCATAGCTTGCCACTTCGTAGCGATTGTATCCCGCAGGCTCCAAAGCACGAACCGCCGTCTGCATCATGAGCGCCTGCGTATCTTCGACAGGAGCCTCAAGCACGCCTGTGTCAACGAGCGATTCAAGCAGCGTGTTCTCTTCAATAGTCAGCGGATACACGCTCACATGCGTGACTCCCGCATCAATTGCGGTGCGCAGATCACGATCAAAGCCGTCGAAGTCTTGACCGGGCGTTCCGCACATAAGATCAACGCTCACGTTCTCAAAGCGCGTCTTGGCAATTTCGATGGCGCGCTTGGCGGTTTCCGCATCATGAACGCGTCCAAGGCTCTTAAGCACCTCATCGTCAAAACTCTGCACGCCAAGAGAAAGTCTATTCACACCAAGCGCCCAAATATCCTTCACCATGGCCTCAGTAAGACTTTCGGGGTTTGCCTCCATACTGCATTCAACCTCAGGCGTTAAATGCATTGAAGTCGAAAGCGTGTACAGCAACTTGGAAAGATTCTTAAGCCCAATGTGGCTCGGCGTTCCTCCCCCAATATAGACCGTCTCAATGTGCCCGAGCTTCTCTTCGCGCGACGCGCGCCTGATCTCGAGAATCAGATCATCAACATAGCGCTCAATCGCAGGATCATCACACGCCCGCGCCTCGGTGGCAAAATCGCAATATGCACAGCGTTTTTTGCAGAAGGGAATGTGGATGTAGAGCGCTTTATACGGATCGTACATGATCGGTCTCCTCTTGTATGGCTTGCAGCACTGCGTCAAATACGCGATCGAAATCTTCGACACTTGAGCAAGCATTGATGTCGCGTCGTGCAGCCGACGCATGGGGCATGCCTGTCATATACCAAGCAGCATGTTTGCGCATGCGCACAATGTTCTTACCTTCCAATTGCGCAAGCAATCGTGCATGACGACGAGCCATAGCAATACGCTGCTCGTACGTTGGACGCTCAGGTGCGCACCTGCCCTCAAGAGCAGATTTAGCCTGCGCAAACACCCAAGGGTTTCCCTCGGCAGCGCGACCAATCATAAAGGCATCGCAACCTGTCTTTTCACGCATCGCAAGCACGTCTTCGCCATTTTGGATATCGCCGTTGCCAATGACCGGGATCGATACGGCATCTTTCACCGCAGCAATAACCTCCCAATCAGCAACTCCGTGGTAGTACTGCATGGCGAAGCGTCCATGCACAGCAACCGCCGCCACACCCGCGCGCTCAGCCATGCGCGCAAAAGGAACCGCAAACTCCTCATCAAGCTCATAGCCACGCCTAAACTTGCAGGTCACGGGAACATCAACAGCAGCTACTACCTGTTC
>JAVWLC010000107.1:0-7721 GCA_036638175.1 Raoultibacter sp.
AAGCAACGTATCCGCAGAAGGGTAACCCAGGGTATCGAAATACACTCCCATAGTCACACGCCCGCAGATGATGCAAAGAACATAGGCACCTATCATCACGAACGTCGGATCGCGGAAAACAGCAAGCCCGTATTCGGTCGGCTGCTCATTCGCTAAAGAAGCATCTTCGGACCGATCGGTGGTCCTGTCCCCCAGAGCGCGGAACACAAGCCATAAAACACCAGAGATCGCAGGACCAAGAGTATCTAGGATCGGAAGGATATCCCCCACCGCTATGCAAACGGACCGAACCAGAACGTGGAGCACAACCGAAAGAGCAATCGCTAGCCCAGCCTCCGCACCGCTCAGCGTTGCGATTCCGCATATCCACGCCATGATGACTGCCAGGTACCCCACGGCAAGAAAAAACGCAGCGCAGCATGCAAGCAACTCGCCCGATGCAAAGGAGCCCGCCATCTGAAGAAACGCAAAGCCAACCAGCGAAGAAAGCATCAAAACGAACACGATAATCTTATGCGCCCCAATGAACCGTTCCACCTGTCGGCGAGCGACGATAACAACAACGGATAGAATTATGAAGGCACTCAAAAGTATGCCGTACCATATGTTGTAGAAATCAACTCCCAGTTGAGTTGGCCAGAGCAAGGTGCTCGGCTGCAGAAAGACCCACGTCAGCGAAAACCCCAAAGATGCAACACAGATGCGGGACAGGTTCGCCATTTTCATTACAATTCCCCTTATACAGCAGCGTAGTTGAGCATGAACCGCTCTGCGAAAAATTATACCTGTTGATTGCGCGAAGGCGAGACGATAGTTCTCCTCGGATTACCATCGTCTCGCCCCCACAGGAGGGAAATCATATGTACGGAGTTTGCTTCGGCGGCTACACCATGTACTCCTCTACTGCATGGCTAGCAGCCCAATACCCAGACACGCGGCCCCAAAGCTGCGTAGAACCTGGCGCAATACTCACGTCGTAGTACGGGCCGAAAAGACCACCTGCATCCGAGCCACCAGCATACAAACCGGGGATCGGCTGGTAATCGCTTCCGATGACGCGCGCATACTCATCCACCTTCAAACCACCGACCGTGTTATAGAAGGCAAGCATGGTCTTGAACCCGTAGAAGGGCGCCGTCTGAACCTTACGCATGTACTGCGGGTCCTTCAGGAAGTCCGCATCTTTACCTGCATCCACATAGCCGTTGAACTTCGCAACCTCAGCCGCTGCAGCTTTTGGATCGAGACCGAGCTGCTTGGCGAGCTCCTCGATGGTATCAGCTTTAAAAACGCGGGGGTTCTCGCGCGTTAACGCTTCATCAATTTCTTCCTGAAACACAGGGACAGGCGTACCTGGTTCGAAATAGTTGGCACGACGCGTCACCACGCCTTCGTCCATGATCTTCTGCACGAAGTCCTGATCAATGATGGTAAACACATGCTGCTGCTGGCTGCAGATGTTGCCAGAAAGCGTCCAGTCTTTGATGACACTCTCGTCGCAGAAACGGCGGGCATCCTGGTTCAGGAATATGGTGTCCGCCTGATTGCATCCGCAGATGGTCAGCGCACCCTTGTTGTAGTGGCCGGGAAGGACCGGGCTACAATAGTTGATTGCCGTGGGGTGATGCAGCAATGCTCCCAGATCGAGACCCATGGTGATACCGTCTCCACGCTGAGTTCCCATAGTGCCACGAGCGATGACGTTGTCGTAGCTTACGTGCGTGAAGTTTTCGAACATCTCACGATTTGCCGAGAACCCACCAGTACACAAATCAACGGCTTTCGCATTCACCTGGATCACGGTATTGTCGCGACTCTTACAGAGGACACCAATGATAGCTCCGCTGTCATCAGTAAGCAGCTTGAATGCACGGGCATCGAAAATAAACTCCACTCCTTGATTCTTACCGAGCTCATACATGATCGAGATAGCGTTCATGCCACCAGACATCTCGTCGGGACCTTCATTGTATTTACCACGAGCATTGAAGCCGACACCTTGATAATCAGAGGTCCACGTACGAACCTCTTCACCCGTGTCAGAGAACCGGCGCGTGATGATGGTGTTGCCCGCGTATCGGTGATACGCAGAAAGCGAATCATAGAACGTGTCGACTTCGCCTTGAGCTTCCAGAGCGTTGTCGGTCCCAACAGCAATATGCCCGATGTTCTCCACATAGCGGGAGTTACCACCCACACCATTTTCCGTCACAACATCCACTAAGATAACCTTCGCGCCCAGCTCGGCGGCACGATTGGCCGCGCAGAAGCCGGAGGTTCCAGATCCACACACGCAGAAATCGCAATCGTAAACCTCGGAGGGCTCGATGCTTGGTTCGATCCCATCGACACTGTCGGGCTCCTTGGCAAAGGCATACTGTGTTCCAGTTGCCAAAGGAGCGGCAGCCAGAAGACCTGTTCCCAAAACCGCAGAGCCTAGCAAGAAGTCGCGGCGAGATACTTGTGTTTTCATTTCACTCCCTTTCTATTCGTATCCATCCCAGCCCTCGGGCAGTTCGCCGAGGTTGTGGCATTCAACGCAGTTCAGCGTTGAAGTTTCGTGCATGCTGTGGCATTCGCCGCAATCCACGTCGCCGCGATGATTGTCATGAACGTTGTATTTTGCATCCCTGTTGTACACCGTGGATTCACCATCCATGATGGTGCTTTCTTTGATCTTGTCCCACTCATTACCATGACAGGCATCGTTCAGGCACAGTTCACGCGTCCCCACATCAGACTCAGAAGATTCCAGGGGCTCTTTGATAGTCCCCACCAATTGAGCCGCAGAATCATCATGGCAATCAGCGCAGGTATAACCCAGCTTCTGATGCGTGGTAATGAGGCAGTTGCTATCGCCCGAGGCATAACTCGCCACGAATAGGTCATCGGGATTCTCGGCAATGACGGCATCCCAATCTACGCCCTTATCGCCCGCCGCATCGGTCTTCGCTCCACCAGGAGCGCAAGCGGCTAGAGCCAGCGTGAGTACAGCCATCGCGGCCACCACTGCTAGAAGTACCCGCGCCTTCGCGCTGCGCGATACGACCCCTTCTTTCTTTTCCATCATCTCTTTCCCTTTCGAGTCTAAAGTTTCCTTCAGTCAGACCATCGTTCACCCGTCCCCATGCCCCCTAACTTCCGATCCTCTTTTCGTAGGCTTCAAACGATAGGTCTATAAGGAGTATGGCAAGATCGAAGGGAAGGTGAAATCCGCATATTTCATGGTGAATTGCGAGAATGCAAGCGGTGCTAACCCCCATGTTTGATGGGGAATGAGACATTTGAACTGGGAATACGAGATGGCGAGAAGAATATGACGTCCGGCGCGCGTCGTCGAACAGGTGGCAGGTTGTTGATGCTCGGACTAGCTTACGTTCTATCACCCTCAGCAATTCGCTGTCACATGATAGAATTCCAAAGTACATTCAAACCAGCCATACCCACCGCGGCAACGGGTATCGAAGTAAGTTACGATCCATCTAAAGGACAGGAGCATCATGATCAAAGAGCTGATAAAGGACGAAGAGATCCTCTCGCAGCCATGCGAGGCAGCCACAATTGAAGACGAATCGGTTGCGCAGGATCTACTCGACACGATCGCATCGCTCGACAGCGCCGCCTGTCTAGCAGCCAATCAAATCGGAGTTACGAAGTGCGTCATCATCTATCTCGATGACGACGATCAGCCGCACGTCATGTACAATCCCATCCTCAAGCAGGGGCTCGCGCCGTTCAAGACCGTCGAAGGTTGCCTCTCGCTCGATAGCGAGTCCAAGGTAACGCGCTTTGACCGCATCAAAGTGGCTTATGACGAGCTGATCGACGGAGCACTGCAGCCCCGTAAGAAGGACTTCACTGGCTGGACCGCCGAGATCATCCAACACATGATCGACCACTGCAAAGGCAAGCTTGTTTAGGGCACCAAGTCAAAAGGATATTGGGAGTTCAAACCCAGCAGACAGAAGAACGGCTGATACAAAGCTCATATCAGCTTAGTAAGCATAACTTCACTCAGCACCCGAGCGACACCGCGTTACTTCTCTCGGGTGCTTTTCGCCGCTTCATCACGCCGCGGCTTCTTCCGCTTCACTTCTGGCAACTCTGGCTCCATGGCAGCCAAAAGCTCCGCCAGGCGACCTTTGTCTTCGAAGTCAATGGCAAGCATGGGCTTGGCCCCATCGTAGGGAATCTGATACTGAGCATCCATGAGCAAACTCTTGGCGGCGTCGGTTGGTTTCACAAGGAATCGCTCATCGTAGATTCCCCCGAACACCTTACCGTTTACATAAAGCACGTATTCGCCCATCATCTTGCGATGCGAAACGTTGTCGGCCTCCGACAACAGGTCCAACACGTAGGCTAGGTAATCTTCGCTCGTTGCCATGGTATAGCCTTTCTTTAAACGTAAGTCTGCTTGGAATAACTACTATACAGATAATTAATAATCCAGAAGGGAACTATTTGGCTATCCTCAAGCCTTAATCGAGTGCGTAAAGATACTTCATGATAGCGGTCGAATTCTGGAGCGAAACTTTGTCAAGAGCGCCATGCTTCATGTAGGCATTCACGTTTCCTGGATTAAGTCCGAGCGCATTGTAAATCGCGGCGTTGCTTACTCCTTTTTTTAACTGTAAGTCTCGACTACGCTCCCATCGCATTCGCTTTGATTCTGCATCGGTTTCTGGTTTGTTATAAGCTGTGCGATATGATGTCAAATACTTTCCGTATTCGCGAGGTAACACAACTGAATTAGAGTCACTCAATGCCAAAGTACCTAGATCGCTGCAGTCTCCTAAGATTGCAAGAGCATTCGAATAGGAAGCACGAATTTCTTCGCGCCACACGAAGCTCAATAATGCGTCAACCTTGCCCGTCTGGATTGCGTAGAGCAAGAGTGGCTCAACAAGCCGAGGTAAGGAGTCTTGCGATAAAGCGGTAAGCTTTCTCAGGTTAAGTGAGCTACCGCCCGAAAGATACCTTAATTCTTTTGTAATCCATCCTTCAAATGTAGGCCGCCTCATGTGCAATCACCACCTCATAAATTCTTCGGCGTTTTTCAGTAATTTTGTCCATTCCTCTTCACTCACGCCAATTTGGACTTCAGTTGGATCATCGAGAATCGCCCAAAGCATTTCCACGTCAACACTCCCAGCTTTTTTCATACTTAGGAGGTCTTCTTTGTCAGTATTCCGCCAAGCAAGCAACTTAGTAATCGCAAGATCCTCATTCGATAGAGTGAAAATATCAAGAACCTGACCATCGAAATCTAATTTTTTCCTACGTGCCTCCCAATTCTCAGGATATTGATAAAGAAAAGTTACAGCATCGGTATTCATGTCATAGCGATCGAAAAATGTTTCCACCTCGGCCGACGCCATCAATACATCAATATCTGTGGTGAACCTGCTTTCTGGAGCAAGGTTCGCCAGGATGAGTGCACTACCACCAATAACAACAATTTCAAAGTGTCCGGAATACCCAAAGTGCGCGACAAGATCATCGTCCAACTGAGCAAATCGTTTTAAGATTCCTTCGATAGCAAAGTCGTTCATTTGACTCTTCTCTCAATGTATTAATCAATTATCAATTTATATTATATAAAATAGTAATTGCCATTGAACGGGAATCATCATTCAACGGAAAAATAGTAGAACTACTTGCTAAAGCACTGGGCCTACACTCATGGCTCATTGCGTAACATCATAAAAAGAGACGCCGACGTTATCATTCGCGAAAAGCCCGACGCTTCCAACGCGCAATTGTTTGATTAAGCCGATGAGTGCAATTCCATGCACAGCGTGCGGCAGCCCTTCGCAGCTGCGCTTGGCATCAAGAACGATAGATTGGGAGACAAACGAGCATATGCGTGCTCCCAATCATCCTAAGAGCAGTCGGGAGCTCCGATGCTATGACCGACGACTTGACCCGATTGCCCTTCAAGGTGCTGGCAAGAACAACCTTTGTCTCCGAAATCAATGGCTGCATAGGCTTGGCCCCATCGTTGGGTGCCTAATACTGGATTTTCGTCAGCGACTTAAGCGCGGAGTCTGTATCTGGAAGCCAAATACCTTCGAGCTAAGCACACTCACCACAGATCGCTCTTTCGCCATGAGTACTCGTACCGCTTTCAGAAAGATCACACCCCCTACACCAAAGGCGCAGTACTAAATACAAGCCGAACACTGCCGTATAAGCCATCGCGCTTACGATGGCCGCAGATCCCCCACTTATAGCTTCTGGTGCCAACATAAGCGCAAGGTGGACGTAGGTCAAAAAGAATATGAGGTACGAAAGTCGCTGAAGTCGTTTCCATCTCATCGTGCTCATTCGCTTCTTTACAGCTTCAAACGAGTCTATTCCCAGAACGTGCACGCAAAAAGCATGGGCCAAACTAAAATACGTGCCCAAGACAAAGAATGACAGCGATGATCAAAAGTTCAGAGCGGACAGGGCGCAAGCGCATCCCGAGCTTCGAATCCTCGCAAGGCACTCCGACAAACATCACCACTGCGAATAAGGACAAAGCAGCCATGCACCGTTTCACCAAAAGGATAAGGGGCTTCAACCAGCCACCATCAAAGAGCCCGCAGGTTCCAGCACCAAGAACTACTGTTGCAGCCGCAGCAAGCCCGTAAAACAACCACGGGACCTTCCTGATAACGCCAGCTAGTAAGACCACAGCAAAAGCTGTTGCCGTCAGTGTCAAAACGAAATCCAAATCGTCGCCCCTATAGTTTAAGCGCAAGCTCCCGAAGAACAAAACAATCATCTCGAACTTCCAAGATGTTGTACGAAATCGCTGCGTCAATCCCTGAGGATCTCAACATGGGTGCAAGACGGGGATGGGCAGACAGAGCGTTGTCCGAAGCGTCAAAATCCCAACCGTCGAGACCATTGCGCTCAAGCAACCTGCGAGCTGCGAGTGCGGCATCGCCAAACACCTTGCACGTTTTATAGAAATAATCATCAGGATCCAGTTCGTACCACGCTTGTGTAAAAGCAGTTCTGCTATTCTGCGTCAAGACCTGATCACGGTGCTTGTTCTCAAGGGAACAATAATGCACCCCAAGATTTAAGCCCTCATCGATAGCAAACTCAACCAAGCGTAAACACTCAAGCTCGCTTCCCTCAATAGGAAGTCCTCCCGCATAGGCCCAATCATAAAGCACGGGAAATGGCGGGTTCTTAACCGTGAACCCCCGCGAACCGAACTCATCCCAATCGCCTGAGGGATAGCAAAACTCAAGCAGGTTGATTCCGAAAACGCCCACCGCATCCAACTGCAGCAAGAGCTGTTTCATTTGATCCTCAGAACCAGGTATAACAGGCATTTCCACCATTGCATCAATCTGGTCAGAAGCAGCAACCATACCGATAGCCGCCAGCACATCTCGACAGGAATCAATTCCCTCATCAAGCTTAACGCTGAAGCGAATCTCATCCACGCCAGCCTGCTCTAAACGATGCAGTAGCGCTTCATCAAACTCCCAGCCTGACGTATAGAGCCTCAGGTGAGCATCAGGCCAACGACTGGATGCCTCACTGAAAAAGTCGACAGTCTTATCGGGATCGAGCAGTGGCTCGCCACCCGTAAGGCCAATATGCGTCAAAACCAAACCCTCTGCTTGAGCCTGATCAAACTCAGTAATCCAGTCCCGATCACAGACAAGATGGTGTTGGTAATTCTCTTGGTTTTTGTTGAAGCAAAAATAGCAGCT
>JAVWLC010000108.1:0-5253 GCA_036638175.1 Raoultibacter sp.
TGAAGAAAACTATGGTGGACACTATGAAAAAACCGATCGTGGCGGCTGGGAGAACACCGCTGCTTACTGGTCGCTGTATCCAGATTGCGACACCACCAAACAGTGGGTTGAAGATTCAACATGGACAACCGATTTAGAAAAAGTTTGGGTTCCTAATCCTGAATCCGAGCGTAGTTGGCTTTGCAAATGCGATGTCTGCGGCTTTTCTTCCCCGTGCGAAAATCTAAATCTCTACACCGAGCACCTACTTCCTGGATGCATGCAAACGCCGCGCTTCCTCTTGGTCGAACAAACGGTACATAACGGATACTGGAAGCAAATCGATACCAGTTATGCGCAGGTAACGGGCGGACACTGGGAGTAGTTTGCTTAAAAATAATCTTTGCTGTCTCGGTGGCGCATTTTTTGCGTCCCACTTGAATATTCGATAATAAAAACCCAGCTACATAAGGAGATTTACAAATTGGCAGAATTCATTTACCAGATGCACCAGGCGCGAAAAGCACATGGCGATAAAGTCATCCTCGATGACGTTTCGCTCTCCTTTTATCCTGGAGCAAAGATTGGCGTTGTCGGGCCTAACGGCATGGGCAAGTCAACGCTGCTCAAGATCATGGCTGGCCTCGAAGACGTCACCAACGGTGATGCACGACTCACCGCAGGCTATACCGTCGGCATCCTGCAGCAGGAACCCCACCTCGACAATGATAAAACGGTTATTGAAAACATCCGACAAGCCTTTGGCGAAATCTTGGCAAAGATCGAACGCTTCAATCAGATCGGTGAAGAAATGACCTCACCCGATGCTGACTTCGATGCGCTCATGGATGAGATGGGTTCGCTACAAACCGAAATCGATGCCGCTGATGCTTGGGACCTTGATACGCAGCTCGTCCAAGCAATGGACGCCCTCCAATGCCCCGATCCCGACATGCCCGTTTCCGTGCTCTCAGGTGGCGAACGCCGCCGCGTTGCGCTGTGCCGCTTGCTCCTCGAAGCGCCTGATCTTCTCTTGCTCGACGAACCAACCAACCATCTTGACGCCGAATCGGTGCTCTGGCTTGAGCACTTCCTTCACACCTACCCCGGTGCCGTACTCGCCGTTACACACGATCGCTACTTCCTTGATAATGTTGCGGAATGGATCTGCGAAGTCGATCGTGGATCTTTGTTCCCCTACAAAGGCAATTACTCAACGTATCTCGATACCAAATCAAAGCGCCTTGAAGCACAGGGTCAGCGCGACGTTAAGCTCGCAAAACGCATGCAAGCCGAACTTGAGTGGGTACGTAGTAGTCCTAAAGCACGCCAAGCGAAAAGCAAAGCGCGCATCGAGCGCTACGAGCAAATGGAAGCGGAGGCTCGTTCATCCAAGAAGCTCGATTTCGCTGACATTCAGATTCCCGTTGGACCGCGCCTTGGCTCTAAGGTGCTCGTTGCTGAGCACGTGCACAAAGCATTTGGCGATCGCGTCTTGATCAATGATCTTTCTTTCTCGCTTCCGCAAGGAGGCATCGTTGGCGTTATCGGACCAAACGGCGTTGGTAAATCCACGCTGTTTAAGGTCATTGTCGGACTTGAGCCGCTTACCAGCGGCACGTTAGATATCGGCGAGACCGTCAAGCTCTCCTACGTCGATCAAAACCGTGAGGGCATTGATGCTGAAAAAAGTCTCTGGGAAGTCGTCTCAGACGGCAACGATTACATGTATGTCGGCGATACCGAGATCCCAAGCCGCGCCTATGTTGCAAGCTTCGGCTTTAAGGGTTCCGACCAACAGAAGAAGGCAGGCATTCTCTCAGGTGGCGAACGCAATCGACTCAACCTTGCACTAACCCTCAAGCAAGGCGGCAACGTACTCCTGCTTGACGAGCCAACCAACGATCTTGATGTTGAGACGCTTTCGAGCCTCGAAGAGGCTCTCCTTGCATTCCCTGGCTGCTCCGTTGTTGTCAGCCACGATCGTTGGTTCCTCGATCGCGTAGCTACACACATTCTCGCTTGGGAAGGCACCGACGAAGACCCTGGCAACTGGTATTGGTTTGAGGGTAACTTCGAATCATATCAAGAAAACAGGATCGAACGTCTTGGCCCTGAGGCCGCAAAGCCCAATCGCCTCCATCGCAAGCTCACGCGCGACTAAACGAAACGCTCCCACCGCACGATACAACAGCGGCCGCCCACAAGGCGGCCGCTTTGCATGATACCAATCTCGTACAAACTATCGATTCTCTATGCGTCCAATATTCTTGAGCTCAAGGGAAATCAATCCATTCGGCGCGTTTACAAACTCAATGAACTCAGCGCTTTGCGCATATTCCACCGGAAACGTGATTTCAATTCCTGTATCGGTTCGTATTTTATGATTCTTAGTCATGCGCGCAGCAGCTGATTTCTCCACGACCACACGCTCAGGCAGCGCCTCTTGTGCAACCGCTTCTTCGAAGCGCTTCTGTAAAGCGTCGTCTTCAAAGACTTCGCGGCCTAATTCTTCAGGATAGATATCATCAGACTCACGGGCATTTTCTGACACATACGCCTTCGCCTTTGAGACCGCCATGGCTGAATTCGCCCCGTATTCTTCGGCAACCTCTTCAACAAGGCGCGAAACGGTGTCAAAGACCTCTTTTCCCGATGCTTCCATGGAGCACTGCAGCAAGCCATCAGGGATAAGCCACCGCTCCTCACCTGCAATCGTGCGTTGCTTGTCGCAAAACGCCACATTGAGTGTCTTTGATTCGATCAGTGCATACGACTGCACCTTCTGTGACGGATTTGGCAAAATGGCGTAGTGCCGTTCAATGTCGGCACAAACCGCGCCGCCCTCCCCGTGATTAACTTCATGCATAAAAGCTTGCTTGCTCTCAAGCAAAAACAACGCGAAGTACCGCTTGCCTCGACCTTCGTAAGCGGCATCAAGCTCGGTTTCGGTCATTTCGCCAACCACCGCTTTGGTGTCGTCCTCGAAATCAACAATGAGCACGTCGGTTGAGGGGGTCTTTTCCATCCGGCCCAACTCGCTAGCCATAAACTCTGCAACCTGGGTCGACATATCCACGAATCCACGTTGTCCGCTAAAGTAGTTCCGAAGTTCTTCGGCAAACATGCTGTCGGAAGAAAATTCACCACGCTTGTTATCGATATTCCCTAAAGCTCGCTTCACATGTCCCGTGACGTATCGCTTGGTGTTTTTGCTCGAAAGGTCAAGCTCTTCTTGCGAAAACACGTTGACACATGAAACAAAATCAAGAACATGCAATACCGCGTGATTTATTTTCATTCTCTCTGCCTTCCTGCCATGCCGCGCATAACACGCATGGGTCTTCACTGCGAAACCTCGGACGAAAGCGAAACCCGAACCACCAACAACATGAACGGAAATCGCATTTCGCCGCAGGATATCCTACCCGATAAACGCTCCTCTTGCAGCGAAAGCTTGCGCATTGGCAGAAACAGCCCATTGGGCAACGATTCCTGTTGTCTTTATGACTTCTTTATGAAATCCCAGCAAACAACCGCACCTCAAGAACTGATATCCGCATTTACGCGTATTTAGGCTATTATTGCTCCCGATGTTTTATTACAGGTTTACATCGCTTTTGCGCCAATCAAAAGCTTAAAGATAAGATAGGGGATCTTGCTCAACATGGAATGGCTTGCCCAGGCACTCAACTTCATCATGGAGCCGTGCTATCAACTAACCGGCAACTGGTGGCTCACTATATTACTGTTCACCGTAATTATTAAAATCATCCTCCTGCCGCTCTCGCTCTGGTGCCAGAAAAACAGTATCGTCATGGTCCAGCTTATGCCCGATCTCAACCGTGTCAAAATCAAGTTCTATGGCGATCGTGAAGCCATCGGCGATAAGCAGAGCGAGATCTACAAGCAGCATCACTATCATCCCATGCTCAGTCTCGTACCGCTCGCAATTCAAATCCTTATTCTTTTTGGCCTCGTTGATGTTATTCACGGAATCACCGACTACGGCGCACCCGGAACTGAACTTCTTGGCATGGTTCCCTTCACCGATGGTGGCATATCGTGGCTTATGCCGCTCTTCGCAGGAATATCAGCCATCATCATGGGTTTCGCGCAAAACCGCATCAACCCCCTGCAGAAAGAGCAAGGTCGCACCGAAAAGAACGCCACCAACGGTTTGTCCATTGGTCTTTCTTTCGTACTCGGTATCTTTGTCGCAACAGGTATGGGTTTTTACTGGGTTTGCTCGAACCTCATGTCAATTGCCATTCAAGCACTGTGTAACCTCATTATTTCACCCAAGAAGCATATCGATTACGCTGACCTCGAAGCAAGTCGTGCCGAACTGGCTGATCTTGAAGCGCTCGACGGAAATGACCGCAAATGGTACCAACGCAATCCGCTTGCTAAGCGCGAAAAAGCGGATTACAAACGCTTCTTTAAGACCATCAATAAGCACATTGTTTTCTTCTCAGAAAGCAGCGGCTTCTATCGCTATTTCCAAGGCATCATCGAATGGCTGCTCGAAAATTCCGATGTAATCATTCATTACGTCACCAACGATCCTAACGATCAAATCTTTGATCTTGCAGAAAAGCAGCCGCGCATCCGCCCATACTATATCGGGCCCAAGCGCATCATTACACTCATGATGAAAATGGATGCCCACATGGTTGTGGCAACACTTGAAGATCTGGATGTGTATTACATCAAGCGTTCGTACATACGCGAAGACATCGAATACGTGTTTCTGTTTCATCACATGACCAGCACGCATATGACGCCGCACAAGGGAGCCTTCGATGGTTATGATACAGTCCTTTGCGTCGGTCAGCATCAAATTGACGAGTTTCGTCGTGCCGAAGAGCTTTACGAAACGCCTGCAAAAAACCTCGTTGCCTACGGATATGATCTCCTAGACCGCACCACCGAGGCCTACCATGCGCTCGCAGACAAGAACGCTCAGCCAAACAAACGCCCAACCGTACTCATAGGTCCATCGTGGCAAGAAGACTGTATTCTTGACACGTGCATAGACGAAATCATCGACAATCTACGAGGCCATGGATATCGAATCATCGTACGGCCCCACCCCGAATACACGAAACGCTATGCACCGCGGTGGGAAGCACTGATGGCACGCCATGCCGACGTATCCGAAGATGAGCTATATTTCGAGCGAGACTTCTCATCAAACGAGACCGTCTTTACATCTGACATCCTCATCACCGACTGGTCTTCTGTGGCACACGAATTCTCGTTCGCCACAAA
>JAVWLC010000108.1:5263-7705 GCA_036638175.1 Raoultibacter sp.
TTGGCATTGTGCCTACCGACATCTCGCTTCGTGATGAAATTGGTGTGTCGTTCTCTCTTGATAAGCTCGATGGCCTTGCTGATACCGTCGAAGAAATGCTCTCGCACCAGGAAAAATGGCACAGTCGCATTGAGACAGTAGCAGAGCGCACCGTTTTCAATCGTGGGCATAGCGCCGAAGTTGCTGGCGAATACCTTCTTTCTAGCATCCTTGATCGCCAAAGAGAAGATAAGCAAGGACCGCGTCTTGAAAAAGACCCGCAGCCCGAAAGCCCAAAGACAAGCGAGAAATCTCAAAAGAATGCCGCTCGTAAGGTGGCAAAGACAGTTGCCTCACACGCCCCAGAAGCGATCATCGCAACCCTCATCGCTTTTCCCTTTATGGCACAACCGGCCTATGCTTACGTTGATCCCTCGGTCATGACGTATACCATCCAGGCGCTTGCGGGCGTAGCTGTGGCCCTCTCCGCTGTCCTAGGCGTAGTGTTTCGCAAAACCAGGCGCAAGCTCTTTGCCATGCTCAATATTGACGAGAATGCTCGGAAAGAGGTCGAAGGCGATGTCCACCGCGTGGTCGACGGAAACCCGATCATTGAACCCGAGGATGATTTCGCCATTGAGTCGCGTGCCGCGCATAGCGCAGCAGGTAAGCATCGGAGTAACGCGAGCGATTCGCAACGCGCAAAACATAGCGCCGATGCAGTCGCCAAAGCGCCGAAGGAAAAACTTCGTTGGCGCGCTCGCCTGGCTTACTCCCTTCTTGCATCAGTATTCTTGAGTTTCACGCTCTTCGTAGTTGCGCCTTTTGAAATCGTCGCATCCAACGCATCAAGCATCATTTTTGGACTTGAAGACGTCGGTTGGTACATGGTTGCATGTGCTGCAGTTATTGCTGTTGTGCTTGCACTTTTATTGTCAATTCTCCGTGGACGAGTTTTCTCGGTCGCTCTTCTTTCGGTAATTGCTATCGGCATTGGATGCTATATCCAAGCACTACTCATGAACCCAGGACTCCCAACAGCAGACGGCGCTGCAATTAGATGGGCGTCTTTTGGTCAGATCGCAATTATAAGCACTGTCGTTTGGGTTATCTTACTCGCCCTAGCCGTCATCGCTGGACACCGTTCAAACAAACGATGGCGCGTCATTGGGTCAGCAATTGCCATAGCACTCATAACCGTTCAGGGTGTAGGAATCGCAAGCATTGTTGCAACGCCGCCCTCAAGTCTCGATACCTATTATCAAGATATCGAATGTACCGAAGACGGACTTTTTGATCTTTCGGAAAAGAATAACGTTGTAGTGTTTGTGCTTGATATGTTTGATACGGCCGATATGTGTCGAATTCTCAATGAGATTCCCGAGGTCGCAGATCCCTTCACAAACTTTACCTTCTTCAGAAACGTATCAGGTTCCATGGTGCCAACCCGCTACGGTGTACCATTCTTGCTTACTGGCGACCTGCCCCAGCCCAATCAGACCTATGAGCAGTGGCTTGAGGGCCGATACGAGAGAAGTAGTTTCCTTGGCGACATTTACGAAAAAGGATATTCAATAGGACTGTATAGCGATACGCTAGAGCTTGGCTATGCCTCACCAGCCGAGCAAGAGATTGCGGAGCAATCCCTCAACCTGCATCCTCCGACAGAGAAGGAACTCAATGTCGAAGGAACCATTAAGATGCTCGCAAAAACAGCTCTGTATCGCGATATGCCATGGGTTATAAAGCCTTGGTTCTGGTTCTATACCGACGAAATCAACGACGCCATGATGAAAAAATCAACTGACAGCGAAGCGAGCGTTGTCTATCAGGTCAATGATCCTACGTATTATCAGAAGCTCCAAGATACGGGACTTGAACTTGTTGCTGATGAAACGCAAGGTGCGTTTAGATTTATCCACCTCTTTGGCGCTCACTACCCCTATACCATGAACGAATTTGGCCAAGAAGTCGTCGAAAGCGCTACCACGCACCATCAGCAAGCACGAGGATCACTGATGATCGTCAACACCTATCTCGACGAAATGCGCAGACTCGGTATTTACGATTCTTCGACAATAATCATTACGGCAGATCATGGGTACTGGAATATCACACCGGACGAAGTCGTGGAACCCACCTCCCCGCTTACGATGGTCAAACCTGCCACCAACCCATCGCAGGGTCAGCAGCCGATGGCAATCTCTGACATGCCCGTTGCCCACGGTGATCTTCTGCCCACCATTATTAAAGCAATCGGTGGGGATAGCACGAAATACGGACAGACCATCTTCGAGATCAATGATCCTGCCCGCAAGCGTTATTTCTACAACACCACATCTGACGGCAAGCATGATACAGGCCTGCGCGAAGTAGAAATCACCGGCCATGTACTAGAGTTCCCGTCTTGGCACAAATCTGGCAGAGTATGGCCCGTTACTCCAAAGGAGAACTAGGAAAACA
>JAVWLC010000109.1:0-7692 GCA_036638175.1 Raoultibacter sp.
ATTCAATGATCGTGCAGAGTCTTCCGTTGTAGTCGATGCAGATGCCGTTTTTAAAATCAGCAGTAGAGATTGCCATCTGTGAAATCCTTTCAGAACAGGACACGAGCCATCAGTGCCCTGTATCCATGCATATAAGAGCCGCTATATTATAACCATCTCGTGGCTCGAGTGCGTAAAAACCTCGAATCCGTCATGGGTGATCACACCGTAATCCTCAAGGCGCATACCAAATTCACCTGCGACATAGATGCCAGGCTCAACAGTTACAACGTTTCCAACCACCAAAGGCTCGTTGTTGCGCAAGGCCAAAACGGGCTCTTCGTGAATATCGATACCAACACCATGACCAAGCGAATGACCCATTGCGTTTGCGAATCCACCTTCAGCAAGAATGTCTTCGGCACACTGGTGCGCTTCAGCACCCGTAACACCTGGCTTCAACAGCACAGCAACCGTTTCGTTGGCGCGGCGAATCGTTTCGTATGCGCGCCGAACGCGCGGGTCAGGCTCACCAAGAAACACCATGCGCGTCATATCCGAACAGTACCCTTGTGTCCGAGCACCAAAATCGAGTACCACGCACTGCCCCTGCTCAAGCACCGTTGCACCAGGGATCGAATGAGGGCTTGCGCCGTTTGGTCCCGTGGCAACAATCGACGAAAATGCCAGCCCTTCTGCTCCGCTGCGCACAAGATAATCTTCAAGCTCAAGTTGAACTTCGCGTTCGGTCATGCCTGGCTGCATATACCCCACAATATGGGCAAATGCCGCATCAGTGAGCGCTTGAGCACTTTTCATCCGCGCAATCTCATCAGCATCCTTAACTCTTCGCAAGGAAGAAACCACGTCATCGGTTTCGAGAAAACGGATATCCCAATCAGCAAACACGTGCTCAAGCTTGCGATACTCGGCAAGGGTCAGCGTTGTCTCGATAGCAAGCGTCAAGGAAGATTCAGTCCCCTGAGTGCCGTCGCGCAGCGGTTCAAGCATCCGGTATGCAAACTGAGTGTGCGTTTGTCGCGTGGCATCAATACCAATTTCACTATCCACCGCCGCATGCTCAAACGCCTCGCTGTAGCGCGAGTCGGTGTGAATAACAGCCTGATCAGCCGTCACAATCATGGCATGAGCATCTTCGTCATCAAAAACACCGTCAAAAGCAGTCAACCACCGAAGGCTCGACTGATCGCGCAGATAGAACGCATCCGCTTCCCGCACGCTCAATGCGTGGCGCAGGCTTGCAAGTCTAGAGCTCGAGTAAGACATCAAGAGCCTCCTTGTAACCCTGTTTGCCCTTGCCCTTGATCTGAGCAACGCACACAGGGGCAATGACGGAAACGCGCCTAAAGTCTTCGCGAGCTTCAATGTCAGAAAGATGAACCTCAACGGTCGGCGTGTCTACTGAGCCGATTGCGTCTCGAAGGGCATACGAATAGTGCGTATGGGCCCCAGGGTTGTAGATGATGCCATCGAAAGCATCGAATGCTTCGTGAATCTTGTCGATGAGTGCGCCTTCATGATTTGACTGGAAGCACGCAACATCAACTCCGCGCTCTTTGCCGTAAGCAACAACCTCTGCCTCAATCGATGCGAGCGTGTCGTATCCATAAACCGCAGGTTCACGTACCCCAAGCATGTTGAGATTGGGACCGTTTAGCAGCAACACCGTTTGCATAGCCATCGTTATACCTCCCGCGAGCGCGCCCATGCAGTGAGGTGTTCGAGCACAAGACCATCGTCCACCTCAACAACCTCCCACAAGCCAACATCACGCAAAACAACAAAGCGAAGACGACCATCGCGTACTTTCTTGTCACCTTTCATGGCTTCAAGGATATCTTGTGGCTCCGCTGACCACGCCAGGGCATGCAGTCCAAGCGCATCGAGCAGAGAATCTTGCGCCATTACCAAATCAGTTGAAGTGTCGGCAACCGCGGCGCCAAGACGGGCAGCAAATCGCATACCCTCGGCTACCGCTTCACCATGCGAAAACGTACCGAATCCGGCAAGCGTCTCAATCGCATGTCCGAGCGTGTGTCCGTAGTTCAGACACTCACGCACACCCTTGCTCTCTGTCTCATCCTCTGCAACCACGTTGGCTTTAAAGATAACCGAGCGAGCAATAGCTTCAGCAACAACACCCTCGTCGCGCGCAGCCAGAGCATCTGCCGCATCGGTGAGCCAAAAGAAAAATTCATCAGAATCAACAATTGCCGCTTTTGCAATTTCGGCACAGCCGCAGATCCATTCGCGATCAGTCAACGTTGCAAGTACGGCCGTATCAGCGCATACATGAACGGGTTGCTTGAATGAGCCAACAAGGTTTTTTCCTTGCTCAAGGTTTATTCCCGTCTTTCCCCCAACCGAAGAATCGACCATGGAAAGCAAGCTGGTGGGAACTTGAGCAAACGTTACCCCCCGCATATAGGTAGCAGCAATAAAGCCCGCCAGATCGCCCACTACGCCACCGCCAAGGGCCACAACAAGCACATCACGGGAAAGCTTCAGCTCAGCCATCGCTGCCCAGATTTCACCAGCAACCTCGAGTGACTTACTATGCTCACCCGCGGGCACAGTAATGTCGAGCGTCCGATAGCCTGCTTCAACAAGTGCCGCTTTTGCCGCGTCAAGATACAGAGGACCAACCTGTGAGTCGGTCACAACAAGAGCGGTATGGGAATCGTTGACTTTGCGAAGCTCTTCGCCAAGACTCGAAAGAATCTCAGCTCCCACACGAACGTCATAGCTCGACGCATCGGCAATATTAACAACTATTCTTGCAGTTGGCACAGAATACCTTCCTTCTTGAGCAGTTCTCTCACTTCGGCAGCAATACGCCCAACGGATTTGCCTGACGTATCAACAACTGCATCTGCAACTTCGCTATAAAGCGGCAATCGCTCTTCGCTGGTTTTACGCGCGACATCGAGATTTTGGAACAACGGACGCGTCGAGAGATCGCTGATGCGTCCTGCTGCCTCATCAGCTGAAACCTTGAGATAGACCACATAACCTGCACTGTTTAAAAACTCGCGATTCTCGCGGCGCTTAATAACGCCACCCCCGCAGGAAATAAGCAGCGGATCTTTGGCGGCAAGCTCTTTGAGCACATCAGTTTCAATGAGACGAAATCCATCCTCGCCCGAATCAGCAAAGATTTCCTTTACCTTTTTATCCTCGCGACGCTCAAGATATGCATCCATATCAATCGAAGAAATGTGGCACATCCTCGCAAGGCGACGAGAAACCGATGTCTTGCCTGCGCCCATAAATCCAATGAAAAACACAGGTTGCTTGAGTTCGTAGGCAGGTTTGTGAGCGGACTGCTGATTGCCGCCGCCCGACAGATTACGCTGCTGTTTCGCGGCTGACTTATTCTCAGGCTTCCGCCCGCCATTTTGCTGGCTTCGCTGGTGCTGTGTACGTGCCGAATCCTCTGACATGACAATCCTAGCGAGACATGGTCTTGATGCGCTGCTTATACGTCTTAATTGCTGCCTTGATATCGGTCATATTTGCATCACCAAATCGCTCAAGATAAGCGTTGGCAAGCACGAAAGCTACTTCGCTTTCCGCAACTACCGCACATGCGGGCACGGCGCACACATCGCTGCGCTCTTTGGATGCCTCTTCAACTTCAAGCGTATCCATATTGACGGTCGGCAGCGGATTGGTCAGGGTAGGAATCGGCTTCATTGCAGCCGTGATAATCAGGGGCATTCCCGTTGTCATGCCACCCTCTAGGCCACCCGCATTGTTGCTAGCACGCGAAAATCCATCTTGCGCGCTGTGAATGATAGGGTCATGAACGGCGGAACCAACCTTTGATGCCGCAGCAAAACCTATGCCAAATTCGACACCCTTAATGGCGGGAATCGAGAACAGAGCAGCTCCAATGCGCGAAGTTATGCGATCGTTCGGTGTCGCATAACCCCCGAGACCAGGAACAATGCCGCATGCCACAACACGAAACGTTCCGCCGAGACTCTCGCCAGCACTCCGAGCTTCATCAATAGCCTTCTTCATAGCTTTTGTAGCTTTTTCATCGGGACAACGCACATCGCTCGTTTCGATATCGAGCGGCTTGTAATCGGGCGCTGCAAGCATCGGATCTTCCTCTTTAAAAACAGCCGAACCAATGCGGGTCACATAGGACGAAATTTCCACCCCGAGATCAGCAAGGAATTCACGAGCAATACCAGCTGCGGCAACACGCGCTGCCGTCTCACGAGCACTCGCTCGTTCAAGAATGTTGCGACAATCATCGGTGTTAATCTTGAGCGCGCCCACAAGATCAGCATGTCCAGGGCGCGGAGTTACTTCACGCACCAAATCATCGGGAGCCTCATCAAACATAGCCATGCGGCCAGTCCAATTTTCCCAATCACGGTTGCGAATTTGAAGAGCGATGGGAGTTCCAATAGTGCGGCCAAACCGTACGCCTGAAAGAATCTCCGCGCGATCTTTTTCGATCGCCTGCCTGCCACCGCGACCGTAGCCCGCTTGACGGCGCGCAAGATCACTGTCGATCTGACGCAAGGACACTTTCAACCCGGCAGGCACGCCGCTCACAATAGCCGTCAGCGCAGGGCCGTGGCTCTCACCCGCAGTGATGTAGTGCATGTGCTTCTCCTGAATCGAACGCCGATGTGCTGGCCGCCGCTGCGACCTCATGTTTACAATCGCCTTGATTATACCGCTACAGATCGAACTGGGCAGCCTCGGCCATGATGTTGAACATCTCATCACGGGAAAGAGAGAAATCGACACCTTCGATCTCCAAAAGAGCCACCGCAGTGGCTACCGCTTGAGACACAAGCATCCCTGCCCCATCATGCACCGTTGCGCCCGCAGCCTGCGCACCCGCAAAAAGCGCGGTTGTACCATGCCCATACACTGCATCAAATACGGTTTGCCCATCATGAAGAAGCGATGTGTCAAAGGGTGCTGCGTCATCTACATGCATACCAAGCGGTGTTGCATTGATAATGAGGTCAGCGTCTGAAAAAACCTGCTTAGATGATCGATAGCTGCCAAACGCAAAATCAGTTTGATCATAGGCGGCACGAAAACTCAGATGATTATCGCGCATGGGAGGCAAATCGATAGTCGCATAGGCCAGACGGCCATATTCGGCGACATAGGCTTCAAGCACCTTGCGCGTACGATCCTTGTTGCGCCCGATCAGAATCACGCGAGCAGCGCCCGCAAGCGCACAGGCGTGCAAGATCGAAAGGGCCGTTGGCCCCGTTCCGCACACAACAACCTCTTTGCCGGCAAAGACAAAACCAGTTCGCTCGAGGTAATCAACGCACCCTTCTCCATCAACGTTATAGGCAATCAAGGCATCGTTGTGCCGGATCAGCACGTTTGCACCTTGCGCTAGTTTTGCTGTGGAAGCCTTCACGTCAGCAAGCTGAAACGCAAGCGGCTTATACGGCGTTGTGATATTTATGCTCAAGAAATCGCGTGTGGCAAGAAAGGCTCGAGCCTCATCATCGGTCGCGCAATCCTTCGCTTCATAATCCCAAGCAATACCCACCTTTTGATAAAGCGCGTTATACATAGCAGGTGATTTCGAATGGCCGATCGGGTGTCCCAAAAGATAGAGTTTCTCGCGCATGTCATTCCTTTCATGTCCTGCTGCACATTCGACAGGTACCGCTATCTCTGTTTACCCTTGCTGATCTGGCTCTTCTCCTGCATAGTCAATCACAGCACTCTCGGGCTCTCGATCTCCCATAAAGACTCGCTCAAGGTTGCGAAGCAATAGCGTGTGCTTGAGATCCTGCTCCACAAGGGGCTGCAACATATACGCTTTCATTCCCACAAAATGCGCGCCCAGCACATCGGTTATCAGCTGATCGCCAATCATAACGGTGCTCTTGCGCTTCGCCCCAATCTTGCGCAGCGCTATCATAAATGCAGGGGGCATCGGTTTGACTGCTTTTGCCACAATCGGTAGATCAAGTCGCGTAGCGAGTTCGTAGACGCCCTCATGCCAATTGTTTGAAACAAGGCAGAATTCCAAACCAGCACTCCGTGCTTGCGCGAGCCAAAACGAAACATCGCGCGGCACTTCATGGTTATCGCGTCTCAGGATCGTATTGTCGATGTCGAGCAGCACATGAGTGAAGCCCACATCGATAATATCCTTTTGGATATTGATCATCGAAATGCGAGAGAAATATCTATCAGGCTCACAAAGTGCCACTATTCACCTGCGCTATCACGTGCCAAGACTAAGCGCCAGCGATGGCAGCTAAGTGCTCGTCATACGTTTCACTAAAGAAGTAATCCATGCCACCCGCATCATTGGGTACGAAATAGAAGTACAAATACGTTGTGGTTTCAGGAGCAAGAACAGCCTTGATGCAATCGAGTCCTGGCGAACAGATGGGTCCCGCAGGAAGCCCGTTGTTGAGATACGTGTTGTACGGACCTTCAACCTTTAGGTCGTCAGGCGTAGGATCGCCGCCAACCACATAGGCCGTTGTAGCATCAGACTGCAGCGGCATACTGATCGCAAGACGATTGTAGAATACCGAAGCCACCTTTGCGCGGTTGTCTGCGGTTGCTTCTTTCTCGACAACAGAAGCAAGCTTGAGTACGTCGTACGGTGTCAGACCTGCGCTTTCGGCAAAGGCATAATCAAGCCCCGCAGTTTCAGTTTTATACTGTGCGAGCATTTGGCGCACAATTGAATCAGCTGTCGCACTGTCTTCAAGCGGGTAGGTCTTGGGGAACAAAAAGCCTTCAAGTGAGTTGTTGTAGGCATCGGCAACAAACGGGAAGTCGGCAGCATAGGCGCTTGCGTTATGAGCAGCAGCAGTGAAATCCGCCGCTGTGACCTTACCTGATGTAGCCTCAGCAACCGCATCGGCAATGCGCGCAATGGTGTAACCTTCAGGAATCGTCAGCGAAAGACCTGCTGCATTCGGTCCTACCACAAGCTGATCGATTGTCTCTTGCAAAGTAAGAGGACCCGTAAACGTGTACATGCCCGGCTTAAGCGATGCATCACGACCATCGCTGGTGACAATGCGCACAAACTCGGCAGAATCAGCGATTACACCATTTTGTACCAAAAGGTCTCCAATCGCTTTCGCGCCAGATCCTTCCGGAATAGTAACCGTTACGCTTTCTCCCTCAGCAAGTACCGATGCGGTAGCCGTTGAAGAGCAGCTGGTAAAGAGCGTATAGCCACCCCATCCAAGGCCACCCAATACGATAATCGCCAAAACAATAGCGAAGATAATGGGTGTCTTACTTTTCTTGGGACGAATATGGCTTGTGTCATATGTTCTAAACTGCCGCTCCCCTGCTTTATGGGCAACGCGGGCAGCATGATTTGGTCGACTTGAATAGGTGACCTGTTTGCGCGGGGTCATCAAAGGCCTTTCGATCGGATGAGCACATCCAAGGTAGGTGTACTCATCAGGCGTGGCGGGCGTCAAGCCATGCCTGTAAAAACAAACTAGCAGCTATCATATCTACTTTTCCCCGCATTTCCCGTTCACTCAAGCCCTTTTCACGCAAACTCCGTTTGGCTTCTTTCGAGCTTAAGCGCTCATCAGTGAAAACATGGGGAAGACCAGTTTTGTCGGTAATCTTGCCTGCTGCGACTTTAATGCTCTTCGCTTGAGGGCCTTCTTCGCGCTTCATGGTATACGGCAAACCGCATACCAAGAG